>CAZEMN010000083.1:0-8213 GCA_964513335.1 uncultured Zetaproteobacteria bacterium
TACCAGCATACCGAGAAGAATGATGGCGGGATGCCGCTTTTTCAGGTCCACATCCTTGCCGGCAAAGAAAGGTACGCGGCTAACCATGAGCCATGCCAGTGCTACAGAGATACCGAACCATAACCAGGAGAGCGGGGCCATGGTGTTGTCTTCATGGAAAAGCACGGCCGTGGCAATCAGCATGGCTGCGGCAGGTGTTGGCAAACCGTTAAAATAACGTTTACTTTGTGTGCCCATCTGAACATTGAAGCGAGCCAGCCTGAGTGCTGCGCAGGCAGCAATCAGAAAGGCCGCCAACCAGCCCAGCTTGTGCAAGGGCACCAGCGCCCATAGATAAATCAGCACGGCGGGTGCGATGCCAAACGACAGCATGTCGCACAGGGAATCGTATTGCGCGCCGAAATCGGATTCGGCATGCAACAGACGGGCTACCCGGCCATCCAGCATATCAAATATGGCGGCAGCGATCAGCGCCCATGCCGCCAGTTCAAAGCGGCCCTGCACGGCGGCAATCAGCGCATAGAATCCGGCAAACAGACCGCCGGTGGTAAACAGGCTTGGCAGCAGATAGATACCGCGTTCCTTCACGGTGGATGTTTTACTCATGGTCGCTCCCAACAGTTTCGACTTTCCGCGCCAGAATAGTTTTGCCTGCCTTGACCCGCTGTCCTGTGTTTACCTCCAGTGTGAATTCAGGGGGTATCTCACAGTTGACGCGGGAGCCGAAGCGTATCATGCCGATGCGTTGACCTGCTTCCACACAGTCACCCACGGCAACATACGACACAATGCGGCGTGCTACCAGTCCCGCAATTTGCGTGAAGGCGATGGATGCGCCGTCTTTTGTTTCCATTTCGAAGCGGTTGCGCTCATTGTGTTCACCTGCCTGCTCGTGGGCGGCATTGATGAATGAGCCCGGCGTGTATTGCATATGCGTAATGCGTCCGGACAGTGGCGCCCGATTGACATGTACGTCAAACACATTCATAAAAATATCCACGCGAATGCCAGCCTCTGTCTGATCCGCCCGCACCGCCTTGCCATCGGCCGGAGAGATGAAAAGGCCGTCATCTTCGGGCGTTTGACGTTCCGGATCGCGGAAAAAATTCAGCATGAATAATAACAGGACAGCCAGAAATCCGGCGGCGACATGCCAATATAATGCAACAGTGATAATCAGCAGTGCTGTGCATATTAACAGGAAAGGCCAGCCTTCACGCGCAAGCGGAATGTGGCCACGCGGGCGGCCTGAAATCGCCACTTTTTTATTCATTGGCGGGAGCATACATGATGACTTCGTAAGAAGTCATCATCGCGCCCATGGACGGGCACGCAAAGCAATGGTTTACATCGGAAGTCATTGCTTTGTAAGGGAAGTGAAAATCACACTTTTTGCTTTCCGTGGAGTAAAAAGGCCATGGACGGACTTTTTACGACTTCATCATACAATTCATGTGGCTTCCCAACAGGATTATTTCGGTTAAGATGGACGCCATGGCATTGAACGACGACGAACTGTTAAGGGTTTATTGCGATCTGCACAAGGTTTTTCCAGAGGACGTGCATATATCCCGGCCACTTATCCATCTGTTCCAGCAGCGCGGCAATGATCGCCATGCGGGAGATCTGGCTTTGGCCATGGCCAGGCGCATGCTGGCCCTGGGATGGGGGCAGGATGCCATTGGGTTTCTTGAACTGTGCCGTAACCTTAACCATCCACAACAGGACGAGATTCAGGCACTGTCAACACTGGCGTCCATTACGGTCAATGGCTCCATCCGAATGGAACCGGGAGAAGCACAGGTATTCACGCTCATTGAGCAGCTTTCGGATCAGGAGGCCCTCGAATTCTTCCGTCTGGCTCATTTGAAGCATGTGGCGGAAGGCGATGACGTGGTCGTGCAGGGTGGTGTGGAGCATAGTTTCTTTCTCATTCTGGAGGGAGAAATGCGCGTACACATGACTACGGACGATCATACGCGAGTACATCTTAGTAATTTAGGGGTTGGACAATTCTTCGGTGAGTTTGCCTGCATCTATGGTTTGCCGCGTTCGGCCACAGTCACTGCGGCGCAACCGAGTCTGGTGCTGGAGTTCTCAGATTTGGCGATTACCCAGTTGATGCAGCGTTCGCCGATGGCGGGTGAAGGGTTGATGCGCACCATCCAGATGCGTGTGGTGCAATCCATGTCGCGAAGTCATCCTGCTCTGGAAGGTATTCCCGAAACGGATCGGCGCTGGCTGGCGGAAGAGTCCACGATTATTGAATTCAAGCAAGGCGATACCATTGGAGGGGACAAGCGGCCGGGGAATGTATGCTATGTTATTGTACATGGCTCGGTGCAGGCCTGTGTTACACGTGATGGCGATACGTTGTCCGCCTACCTGGGCGTCGGTGATATGTTCGGGGAGATCAGTTCCTACTTGCGGTTACCGCCACACACACAACTTCGCGCCGAAAATCATTGCCTTATATGCCGGGTACCCAAGGATATTTTCAATTCTTTCATGAATGCGTATGGCGGGTTTGAAGCATGGGTAAAACAACATGCCATCAACCGTATCCAGCAATGGAAGCAGGCTGCCGATGAGTCGGGGGTTCATATCCTCAAGGGACACTAACAACTTGTTGTTAGTGCTTCGGAGCAGCGAACAGCGTGTTGGCATGCAGCAATAAAACTTTTTCCACCCTGCTTCTATCCGCCTGTATTCCCAGTCTTTGCATGGAAGTGACGGGCGTATCACGCATACCGCAGGGTACGATACCAGAGAAGTGTTTCAGGTCGGGTGCAATATTCAGAGCCACTCCGTGATAGCTAATCCATTTGCGGCAACGTACGCCAACTGCGGCAATTTTCCTGTTGTCCACCCACACGCCAATGCCACGTTTACTACGTCCTGTGGCAATATCGAAATCAGCCAATGTGCGAATAACCATTTCTTCCAGGCGCCAGACATGTTTGTGCAGATCCTGCTCTTCCCGTAAATCGGCAATCACATAAGCGATCAGTTGCCCTGGTCCATGGTACGTGACCTCGCCACCACGTCCTGTAGGGAATACATCGATGTGTTCTCCATCAATTTCCTCAAACAGCACGTCATCTTCATGGCCGGATGTGCCGATGGTGAACAGGGGAGGATGTTCGGTCAGGATGATGCATGGCGAATGTTCATGATTTAAAACATGCGCCGCTTCCGCTTCCTGTTCAGCCACGGAATCGGGGTAGGTCTGTTGTGTGTGCCGGATAATGCGCAAGCATTCGTGATGATGGGCCATTTGCCAAGATTATCAGGAATGGCGATGTCTGTTGACCCTGTCTGTCCGCCTCCTACAATGGCCGGAGTAGGAGAGTCACCCACCCGGAGTTTTGAAAGTGACTCAAACATGATGACTTCGCAGGAAGTCAGCAAAGCGCCCATGGACGGGCGCGCAAATCAATGGCTTGCACCGCAAGTTGTTGATTTGTAAGGGAAGTGAAAAGGCCATGGACGGACTTTTTACGACTTTATCAAATATACTCTGGATGACTGGGGCGTATGTGGCTGAATTGAAATCTTCCGGCAGCAAAACGGATACTCTGAGCTTTGAACAGGCGCTGGCGCGTTTGACCACGCTGGTCGAGGAGCTTGAATCCGGAAAACTGCCTCTGGAAGAAAGTGTGGCCGCATTTGAAGAAGGGGTAAAATTGACCCGGCGTTGTGAGGCGTTGCTGGATTCGGCGGAGCAGCGGCTTCAGGTTCTGGGCGAAGAAGAAAGTTAGTGCTCCGTTCGCGATTGAAGCAACATGCGGAAGGTGTGAATGCTGCCCTGGACACGATGCTGAGAATGCGCCGGAAGTGCATTCCCGAACGTTTGTGGGAAGCCATGCGCTACAGCCTGATGGCCGGCGGCAAGCGTATTCGTCCAGTCCTGATGCTGGAGTGTTTTTCGGCCTGTGGCGGCAAAGGCGGCATGTTGCCCGCGGCGATGAGTATTGAGTGCATGCATACTTATTCACTTATTCACGATGATTTACCCTGCATGGATAACGACGATTTACGGCGTGGGAAACCGACTTGCCACAAACAGTTTGATGAGGCCACCGCCGTGCTTGCCGCCGACGCGCTGCAATCATTGAGCTTCACATTGCTGACAGAACTGGATGCTTCGGCAGATTTACGTATAACACTGGTTAAGAAACTGGCTTTGGCGGCCGGGGCGCAGGGCATGGTCGGTGGCCAGATGCTGGATATGCTGGCCGAAGAGAAAACGGTGCAGGATGTGCTGGAAGTCGAACGGATCCATGTCCACAAGACAGGTGAACTGCTGCGTTATTGTTGCGAGGCAGGCGCCATGCTTGCGCAGGCGGATACGATACGTGTGGACGCCTGTTCGCGCTACGGCAAGGCTGTCGGACTACTGTTCCAGATTGCTGATGACATTCTGGATGCAACTCAAAGCAGCGAGACGCTTGGCAAGAGCGCCGGCAAGGATGCCGTACAACACAAGGCCACCTATGTATCTCTGCTTGGACTGGATCGTGCGCGTGAAGTTGCGGATGAGATGTGTGGACTCGCAGTTGAGGCTTTGGCCCCTTTGGGTGAGGATGGCGCTTACCTGAAGGCGCTTGCCGCCTATATTCTGGAGCGAAAGACATGAGTGAATATCCATTGCTGTCCGGCATTCACGGGCCCGATGACGTGAAATGCCTGACCGTGGAACAGTTACCGCAATTGGCGGCGGAAATGCGGGATTATCTCATCAAGACGCTGGCGCCAATTGGAGGGCATCTGGGCGCGGGGCTTGGCGTGGTGGAACTGACCATTGCCTTGCACCGGCTGTTTGATTCACCGCATGATCGCATGGTTTGGGATGTGGGGCATCAGGCTTATCCGCACAAGATGTTGACGGGCAGGTTGGAACGGATGCCGACGATCCGCCAGTACGGCGGGCTTTCCGCCTTTACCAAACGTTCCGAGTCGGAGCATGACCCCTTTGGCGCCGGACACGCCTGCACCTCGATTTCTGCGGCCTTTGGCATGGCGACCGGGCGTGATTTGAACGGCGATGACAAGCACGTTATCGCCATCATTGGTGACGGTGCGTTGACCGGCGGCATGGCGTTTGAGGGTCTGAACAATGCCGGAGGGAGCAAGCGCCGCTTATTGGTGATTCTCAACGATAATGAAATGTCTATCGCTCCCAATGTGGGTTCGATGTCTGCTTATCTGGCCCGTCTGATTACAGGAAAGGCTTACACCAACGTGCGGGATGCCACGCGCAAGGTGCTGGAGAAAGTGCCGGTAGCCCTGGAAGCCGCCAAACGGCTGGAGGAGCACGTCAAAGGGATGGTGACGCCCGGCACATTATTTGAAGAGTTGGGGTTCCGCTATATCGGCCCCATTGACGGGCATGATTTTAATCATCTGCTACCCACCCTGGAAAATTGCAAAAATCTGGACGGCCCCCTGTTGCTGCATATCGTGACCAAGAAAGGGCTTGGTTTTGCTCCTGCTGAAGAGGACCCTGAAACATGGCACGGCCTGGGGCCATACAACATGGAGACGGGCGAACCGATTAAGGCAAAGGGACAACCTCCCACCTACACACAGGTGTTTGCCGATACCCTGGCTGATCTGGCTGACAAGGATGAACGCATCGTGGCCATTACTGCCGCCATGCCGGGTGGTACAGGCTTGTCCCGCTTTGCCAAGCGCCATCCGGATCGCTGCTTTGATGTTGGCATTGCCGAACAACATGCCGTGACGTTTGCCGGTGGCCTGGCAGTGGAGGGTTTAAGGCCTGTCGTTACCATTTATGCAACCTTTATGCAAAGGGCTTACGACCAGATTATCCACGATATATGCATTCAGAATTTACCGGTGGTCTTCTGCATGGACAGGGCCGGGGTGGTGGGTGCCGACGGGGCGACGCACTCCGGAACCTTTGACATGGCTTTCCTGCGGTGCGTGCCAAACATGACGATCATGGCGCCCAAGGATGAAGCTGAACTGGCGGATATGCTGGCCACGGCAGTGCAACTGGATGGTCCCGTAGCGATCCGCTACCCGCGAGGTTGTGGTTTCGGTGTCGAATTAAATAAGCCTGAAACGTTGGAGGTTGGCAAGCCGGAGGTGCTGGAAGAAGGGAAAGATGGCCTTGTCGTGGCTGTGGGCAACCGTGTTCGGGATACGTTGGCAGCCGTGGAAACTGTGCGTCAAGAGGATGGCAAGCATCTGACTTTGATCAACCTTCGATTCATCAAGCCACTGGATGCAGCATGCATTTTCAGCCATCTGAAGAAAAATAAACCGCTTCTGGTGGTGGAAGAAGGGGCGGTAATGGGAGGCGTTGGCGAGGCTATCGGGGCATTGGCGCTGGCGCAGGGCTGGCATGGCCCGTTTGCCAATATGGGCATGCCGGATGCTTTTCCGGCGCACGGAACACAGGCCGAGGTGCTGCATGACCTTTCACTGGATAAGGAGGGCATTGTTGCCCGTTTGCGGAGTCTTTTTTGATACCACACTAACAACACATAAATAAAACCATCTACAAAGAGTCGTTGTATGTGGCTTTATTTATGAAGGTATTATGCTTGATGATGGGGCTAAGATATGAACCAACGATTATTATTCCCTGTTCTTTTTTCTTCGTTATTATTTGCTTCATGCACAAATGACATTGCGAAATATCCACCCGATTGGGCTCCAGTTTCAAAAGAACAAAATGCAGAATGTATTAATTTCAGTGGCATTTATATTAATAAGGCCATAGAGGCTCCCACGAATCAGGACAAAGCTTTACATACAAAATACCCGTCGTTATCAGTCTATTTAAGTGAGTTACTGGTTCCTTTTATCCCAAGTCGACAGTATTTTGAACACAAGTGGGTAGATACCATTGAGTTGAAGGGTATTGATAACGGCACACTAAAAATAACTTTGTGGGAAAAGGATAAACAGATATTTCAAACGACTCTGAACAATAAGAGCGACTTTTCATGCACTTCACAATATTTGGTTTTGACGGACACAAGTAACCCAGAAAACATGATGGGTGTAACAGAACGATTTGAAAAAACCAAATTTTCTAAGGGCGTTGATGGATCTATACTGGTAAGTGAACAGAAGACAGATGTTGGTCTTTTCGCGTTGGTTCCTTATGGAGAAAAAACGCTCCAACGTTACAAATTCTTGCCCGCAGGTTCTTTAAAATGAGAAGGTATCCAGACAAGTTCTGGCAAGCAGTTTTTATATTGTTACTATCAACTCAACTAAACGCATATGCTGATACCGAGTACTTTAAAGAAGCTACAGCCGATCAACCGCATGCAACGCTTAAATTCGAATCGGGAAAAGTTGGGTTCCTTTTCCCTGCCAGCATACCAAGAGTCATTCCTCTATCCATCAATAGCATGCAGATAAACGATACGAAGCAAAGGTGGAAAATCCACGCATTTGGAAAGTTTTTGATCCCGCCCGGTGATACAATCGTTTTCCTTTCAGATGCAGGCCGTGCTGGTTATCCTACCTCAACATTTGGGTATGTGAAATTTCATGCACAGCTTGGAGAAACATACGATGTAACACATACGGAGGAATCAGAAAAAGTTATATTCAACGTAACAAATTCAAAAAACGAACTCGTAACATTTATACAGGTCAAGGAACGCAAATACATCTATGGTGGCCCAGAGCGTGATAAGGCTGAAGCTTTGTACGAAGCTGCGGCTCATGATGACACGAAGAAAGAGCAGATTCTCTTGAATGATGGGGTAGAGCCGGATTGGTCCGGCCCAAGAGGAAATACTGCCCTCATTGTTGCGGCGCTGAGGGGTAATATAAATACCGTCAAGATATTGATCAAAGCAGGTGCCAATGTAGATGCAACGAATTCATCCGGCTGGACGGCGTTAAATTTTGCCGCAGACCGTGGGCATGAATCAATTGTGGCGTTTCTACTCAAATCCGGAGCGCACATAGATTTAAGACGGCCTGGTGAATATAGCGCTTTGATGGCTGCGGCAGAAAAAGGCTATATTGGTGTGGTGAAACTGCTTTTGCAAAAGGGGGTGTATTTAAAAGCAAGACATCGTAACGGAAAAACAGCGTTAGATTTTGCCAGGGAAGCTGGTAATCAAGAGATTATAGATATGCTAGAGGAAGCTGACCGTCAGTAATCAATAGCTGGAATTCTGAGGCGGCTCCGGTAACTATCGGTCTTGATTTTTTAG
>CAZEMN010000084.1:0-8210 GCA_964513335.1 uncultured Zetaproteobacteria bacterium
CGGCGGGTGGACATGGTGGTTTCGGACATGTCTCCGGAGATGAGTGGCAATAAGCTGGTCGATCAGGCGCGCACTATCGGTTTAAATGATGTGGCGCTGGATTTTGCCGTCAATTACTTACGCGAGGGCGGGCATCTGTTGCTCAAAAGTTTTATGGGTGAGGGTTTTGATGCGTTTAAACGGGAGATGGGTGGCTGGTTTGCCAGCGTTAAGGTGGTTAAGCCCGCGGCAAGCCGCAAATCATCCAGTGAAATTTATTTACTGGGACAACAATTCCGCCGCTGATTGAGCGGTATTTCAGACCCGGCCGAAATCCTGGCGGCGGATGATTTCGCCCATGCTGCGTACAATAAATGCCATCAGTTTCAGTGCCAGGTCGGGATGTTCCTGCATTAGCTGACGGAAGTGCTCGCAGGAGATTTTGTACACTTCGCAAGGCTGGTCGGCGGTCACATTGGCAATGGCGGCTTCATCGCCGAAGAAACTGATCTCACCGAAGGTTCTGGCTTCCTCTCTTGAGCCGAGCGTCACGACATGATCCACATGTTTTTGCGTAATGGTGACGCTGCCGGAACGCAGCAGGTAGAGATTCTGGATCGACGTTCCCTGATGAATGATAGGAACATTCTCCGGAACGAATTCCACTTCAATCATTTCAGCCAGCACTGCCTTGTCCTCATCGGACAAGGAATCCAGGCGCAATTGCTTCTTCAGCCATGCAAAATCAATATGCATTGGTATCTCCCAGCATAGTCGCATTTTCAGGATGTTTGTGACAGATGTTTTTGTCAAGGTATCATTCAGCCATGCGCCTGTTTGCAGCGATTGAAATGCCCGAGCCCGTGATAGATGAAATCTCCACATGGTGGCAGGGAGCGTGCCTGCACCTCCCCGCAGCCGAATGGCGGGATATTCCCAAGCAGAACTGGCATCTGACGCTGGCCTTTTTTGGTGACATACCGGGGCAGGATGTAAACGTTTTGGCCGAGGCGTTGGCTGCCTGCGCGCAAGAAACGTCGTCCATCAGGTTGAAGCTGGGTAATCCCGGCGTATTCCCCGGTGAGAACCGCGCACGCGTGTTCTGGCTGGGGGTTGAAGATGTGGCCGATGATGCAACCGGTGCGGGGAAACTGAAAGCGCTTGCCCGTTGTTGCAGACGTGCCGGGCGTGCTACGCTTCGCAAACGGACAGCGAAGGAAGAGCCTTTCCGCGGCCACGTTACACTGGCCCGCAAACGTGGTTTTTCGGCACCGTTAACCGCTGAAACTCTGGCCGGAATACCGCAGCCTACGGAAGCGAAATGGACGGCAAACAGGTTGGCATTATTTCAGTCCGAGTTACACAGGGATGGTGCCCGCTACCGTATTCTTGAAGAGTTTAGCCTGGGCTATTCATGAATCGCCGTGGTGATCGCGCCGGGTCTTTGTTCGCAACGGATTTCGAGGAAGGAGGCCGTAGCCGTGCATACGGACGACCGACGAGAGATTCGTTGTGGGCAAAGGAACAAGCGAGGGCGCGGCAGTATTTATGAATAGTCCAGGATAGGCTTGGCGGAATGATGGTTCCAGGAACAAGAAGTATAAAGAGGGGATAAGTATGTCGGATAAAGAAAAAGCGTTGGAAACTGCACTGTCCCAGATTGAGCGCCAGTTTGGCAAGGGTACGGTAATGCGCATGGGCGATCAGGCCACGGTGGCCGTGGACGTGATTCCAAGCGGTAGCTTGGCACTGGATGCAGCACTTGGCGTGGGCGGTTACCCCAGAGGCCGGGTCATCGAAATTTACGGACCGGAATCCTCCGGAAAAACAACACTGGCACTGCATGCGGTGGCCGAGGCGCAGAAAGCGGGTGGAACGGCAGCATTTGTCGATGCCGAGCATGCGCTTGATATTACTTATGCCGGCAAGCTCGGTGTGCAGGTGGATGACCTGCTGGTATCCCAACCGGATTCCGGCGAACAGGCGCTGGAGGTGGTGGATATGCTGACACGTTCCGGCGCGCTGGATATTATCGTGGTGGATTCGGTTGCGGCCTTGACGCCCAAGGCGGAACTGGATGGCGATATGGGCGATTCGCATATGGGTTTGCAAGCGCGTTTGATGAGTCAGGCGCTGCGCAAGCTGACCGGATCAATCTCCCGTTCCAAAACCACTATCATCTTTATCAACCAGATTCGCATGAAGATTGGCGTCATGTTCGGCAATCCGGAGACAACAACGGGCGGCAATGCGCTTAAATTCTATGCCTCCGTTCGCCTGGATATTCGCCGTACCGGTGCTATCAAGAAAGGCGACGAAGTGCTGGGCAACGAAACGCGGGTCAAGGTGCTGAAGAACAAGATGGCGCCGCCATTCAAGCAGGCGAGGTTCTCCATTATGTATGGCGAAGGCATCTCGCATGCGGGCGAAGTCCTGGATATGGGCGTAGAGCACAATCTCGTTAACAAGAGCGGGGCATGGTATGCCATTGGTACCGAGCGCATTGGGCAGGGAAGGGAGAATGCGATTACCTTCCTCAAGGAACATCCTGACATGATGGATAACATTGAGGCTAAACTCAGGGATGAACTTGGTTTGAATGCACCCGCGCAGCAGGAAGAAACCACTTCATAGCTGATTTATGAATCATGCAGGCGAGCACGGGTGGAAATCAGAAGCAGGATAAAGCCGCATTTTCCTATGTCATACGCCTGTTGGGCCGTCGCGAATACTGCGAGGCTGAAATCCGCAACAAATTCAGGCAACGCGAATATCCTCCGGATTGTGTGGAGCGTGTGATAACACAACTGAAGGATGGTGGGTATTTGAGTGAAGAACGCTTTGCCGCCGGATACCTGCACTCCCGTCTGCGCAAGGGCGAAGCTCCCTGGCTGGCCGCCCGCAAGGCGCGGCAAAAGGGTGTGAAGGATGCTGCTATTGAGGATGCGCTGGATGGGATTAAAACGACATTCGACGGATTCTCGGCATGCCGGGCGCTATTGGACAGGCGCGACCCGCATGGCCTTCGCTTCACGGATAATCGTGTATGGCAACGCCAGGCGCGATACTTGCGGAACAAGGGCTACGATACTGCTACCATCCTGCGCTGTTTGAATGAAAAGCCGTAACTACTCAGAACCCCCGTCTTTTACTCTATGGCGGCGTTGCTGCGATGCTCGAATCCTCACAATGCCCCATGGACGGAAGGCATTGGACGTCCATAAGGGCGCCGCGAAGCGGTGCGAGGCATGGACGCCGAGCATCACATATAGATAATATGCTATGGATTCTGTGCGTCCGTCGCCTTGCCATGAAATAAAATCCAGGGTTTCTGTAGTAGTTACGAGAAACCGGAGGTCTAAGTGAAAACATCGGAGATTCGGCAGCGGTTCCTCGATTATTTCAGCGGCAAGGGACACGAAGTGGTGCCTTCGAGTCCGCTGGTACCGCATGGTGATCCGACGCTGATGTTCACCAATGCCGGTATGGTGCAATTCAAGAATGTGTTTCTTGGTAATGAAAGCCGTTCATATTCCACAGCCGTATCCAGCCAGAAATGCGTACGTGCAGGCGGCAAGCATAACGACCTGGAAAATGTCGGGCACACGGCACGCCACCATACCTTCTTCGAGATGTTGGGAAATTTCTCTTTCGGTGATTATTTCAAGAAAGAAGCGATCGGGTACGCATGGGAATTCCTGACGGTTGACTTGAAACTCGATCCGGAACGCTTGTTTGTTACCGTTTTTGAGGATGATGACGACGCTGCTGACATATGGCTGAACGACATTGGTGTTGCTCCCGATAAGCTGGCGCGCATTGGCGCCAAAGATAATTTCTGGTCCATGGGTGATGTAGGCCCGTGCGGCCCATGTTCCGAGATTTTTTATGACCATGGCGAGGATATTGCGGGCGGCCCGCCGGGAACACCGGAAGAGGATGGCGACCGGTACATTGAGATATGGAATCTGGTATTCATGCAGTATGACCGCGATGCGGACGGCACCTTGAATCCACTGCCCAGGCCGTCCGTGGACACCGGCATGGGGCTGGAGCGCCTTGCTGCGGTACTGCAGGGCGTACATAATAATTATGACATTGATCTCTTCCGGAATCTGATTAACGCAGCTTGCGACGTGACCGGCGTAAAGCTTAGCGATAGCGATGAAAACGATGCATCCCTTCGCGTGCTGGTTGACCATTTGCGATCCGTATCGTTTCTGCTGGCGGACGGGGTGTTGCCGTCCAACGAAGGGCGCGGGTTCGTGCTGCGCCGTATCCTGCGCCGCGCCTGCCGCCATGGACGCCTGCTGGGCATGCATGAAGCCTTCATTTACAAGCTGGTCGATGCGCTGGTACGCGAAATGGGTGATCATTTCACCGAGTTGAAGACCGCTCAGGCCAATATCGAGCAAGTCATCCGTATCGAGGAAGAGCGGTTCATCAAAACGCTGGATAAGGGGTTGAAACTCGTTGAAGAGGCTGCGGCCAAGGCAGAGGATGGCGGCACGATTCCCGGTGAAACGCTCTTTCTGCTCTACGACACCTACGGATTTCCGACCGATTTGACCGCCGACATTCTCAAGGGCAGGAATATTGCGCTGGATATGGAAGGCTTTGAAACCTGTATGGAGGAACAACGAAGGCGGGCGCGCGCCGCATGGGGAGGCTCAGGCGAGAAATCCATACCGAAGGCCATTTTTGAGTTACGCGAGCAGCATGGTCCAACCGAGTTTCTGGGTTATCAAACATTGACAGCCGAAGGCGTGATTACCGCCCTGATAAAAGATGAGAAGGTGGTGGATAGCCTTGGTGAAGGAGAAAGCGGCTGGCTGGTGAGCAATCAAACGCCATTTTATGGCGAATCCGGCGGACAAGTGGGAGATACAGGCGTCATTGAGTCGGATTCCGGCATATTCAGGGTTACCGATACCAAAAAACTGTTGTCCGACCTGTTTGTTCATATCGGCAGGGTTGAAAAAGGGATTTTCAATGTCAGTGACGTTGTGCGTTGCAAGGTGGATGGCGAGCGCCGGACCGCAATCCGTCGCAATCATACGGCCACCCACTTGATGCATGCGGTGCTGCGCGAGGTATTGGGTGATCACGTCAAACAGGCGGGGTCGCTGGTAGATGGCGAGCGTCTGCGGTTTGATTTCAGTCATTTTCAGCCTGTATCCGAGCATGAAAAGCATGAGATTGAGTTCAGGGTGAATGCGGCCATCTGGGCCAATGATCCGGTCGAGACAACGGTTATGACACAGGAAGATGCCATCGCCAGCGGGGCTATGGCGCTGTTCGGTGAAAAATACGGTGATGAGGTACGCGTGGTGTCCGCCGGGTCTTCTACCGAATTGTGCGGTGGCACGCATGTGTCGTACACCGGTGATATCGGGCCATTTCGTATCATATCAGAGACCGGTATTGCCGCCGGTGTCCGGCGTATTGAAGCGATTACCGGGGAAGCTGCGTATCAGGCTAGCTTGAATGATGCAACAACATTGGGCTCTGTTGCCAGGCGCTTGAAGGTTCAGGTCAGGGATGTTCCGAATGCGCTTGCGGTCTTGCAGGGCAAACTCAAGGATGCGGAAAAAGAACTGAGTTCTCTCAAGGGCAAACAGTCCACCGGTATGCTGGATGAATTGATTGCTTCGGCTGTGGATGTGAATGCCAATGGAGAAACGATCAAACTGCTGGCTGCGGAAGTCTCCGATATTGCCGATTTGCGGGACTTTATGGATAAAGCGAAATCGAAACTCAAATCTGGTGTGATTGTGCTCGGTATGAAACGTGGTGCCAAAGTACAACTGATTGCCGGGGTCACAAAAGATCTGATTGAACGCTTCCATGCCGGCAATATTGTCCGTGAGGTGGCCATGGTTTGTGGCGGCAAGGGTGGCGGCAAGCCGGATATGGCCATGGCTGGAGGCACGGAGCCGGCAAAACTCGGGCAGGCTCTCAAGAAAGTTTCCTCATTGATTCAATAGATGGCTGTTTATGCTATCGGGGATATTCAGGGTTGCTACAAACCTCTGAGAAAATTGCTGAAGAAGGTTCAATTTAATCCTGAAAAGGATGTGTTGTGGTGCGTGGGTGATCTGGTCAATCGAGGCCCCGATTCACTCAAGGTGTTGCGGTATCTTAAATCGCTGGGCGATGCGTGTGTCTGTGTACTTGGCAATCACGATTTGCATTTATTGGGGCAGGGAGCAGGGGAGCGGCCATACCGGCGTGATACCTTGCAGGAAGTCCTGGCTGCGCCGGACTGTGATGGGTTGATGGACTGGTTGCGACACCGGCCATTATTGCACCACGACACGAAGCGTGGGTGGTGCATGGTGCATGCCGGATTTCCGCCTGACTGGACCTTGAAGAAGTGCAAAAAACGGGCGAAAAAGGCAGAAGAAATACTTCGTGGTAAGGAATGGATGGAATTTTGCCGTCACATCCATGCCCAGGATTTTCCGGTATGCGAACCGGCCGGAAAAGGTGTTCCACGGCAACTGTTTACTGTGGCTGCATTCACACGTGTGCGTTACTGCACGCCGGATGGATGTTTTGACTGGCGTAACCGTTCCGGTGAACCGGGCAAGAACGAACGTACCTGGTATGCGCATAAGAAACTGGCATGGCGCGGTGATTGCAAAGTGCTCTTCGGTCACTGGGCGGCGAGGGGGCTGGTGACGGATCAGCCACATGTTTTGGGGCTGGATTCAGGGTGCGTGTGGGGAGGGAAGCTGACACTGGCGCGGCTGGGTAAAAAGAAGGTGGTGTTAAGCTCCGTGGACTGCCAGGCCTGTCAGTCGCTGTAGGAATCCGAAGGCACAGCAAGGTTTGATACCTCATCTTCGAATATCGCGGTGACAGGCGCATGATCCGAGTACCATGCACCGGTAAAAACCGATATTTCCTGAATGGATGTTGCAATGCCGGGAGTGCAGATGTGATAATCGATACGCCAGCCGACGTTTTTCTCACGGGCTCGGCCACGATTGGACCACCATGAATATTGTTCTTTTTCCGGATAAAGCGTTCGAAATACATCCACAAATCCGGCATCATTCAATAAGTGGCCCATCCACGCGCGCTCTTCCGGAAGGAAACCGGAATTTTTCTGATTACCGCGCCAGTTTTTCAGGTCGATATTGTTGTGAGCGATATTCACATCACCGCACAGGATGATTTCACGCCCTTCGTTTTTAAGCCGTGTAATAAATGGCAGAAAGCGGTCCAGAAAGGTGTATTTGACGGTTTGCCGTGTTTCCGAACTGGAACCGGAAGGAAAATAAACGCTGATGACCGAAAGGTTTCCGAAATCAGCCTGGATATAGCGGCCTTCCGCATCCATGTCGCTCCAGTCTGTGCCGGGGTCAACCTCGTCCAGACCGATATGAACTGCATCCGGTTTACAACGCGAATACAGGGCAACACCGGAATAACCGGGTTTCCCGGCGAAATGATAATAATGGTGGTATCCGCCGGGTTTGGCTTCTTCCGGGATCTGGTGTTCGTGCGCCTTTAATTCCTGCATGCACAGAATATCCGCGTCCTGTTTGGCAAACCAGTCCCAAAATCCCTTACGGGTAGCCGCACGGATACCATTGACATTGAAGGTGATAACCTTATTCATGTTGCCAGTTATGGATGGCTTCGATGTAAGCGGCTTCTTCTTTCAATTTCTTCACCTCGGGGATAAAGACGCTCATATTTGATGATTGCAAATGTTCCAGCCAGCCAGCGAGGAATTGCAACCGGAGTTCATTCATCATTTCAGCATTTTTCACGGCTTTTTCGCCGACATAATCCTCACTGGAGGCGATTTCGCCACGCACAGCAATGTCCAGGTTGCCAATAATCGGGCTTGCATGGCTATCCAGCGCACGGAAATTTCCGCCAGCATCCAGATAGAGTAACCAGGGCGTTCCGGGTTCGAGTCCGGCAATGCAATCGAGCATCTGTTGCTTATCCGGGACAGGCGCGGGAGAAAGACGATGCAGTACGGCATGGGCAAAAATACCGTGCATCAGAAAGTCGAATTTCCCCGTCTTGTTTTTTGCCGCCAGCACATATGTTTTGTCTTTCTTTAAACGGCGTCCGGCCCAGTCTTCCGCTGTTTCTTTGTCCGTGATGCGGGCATCGTGTTTATCCAGCGGCTCGGCATACACACACGTCCGCCATGTTTCTTCATCATCCAGCAGTCGCCATGCATGGCTGCCGGAGGCATCCAGTGC
>CAZEMN010000085.1:0-8176 GCA_964513335.1 uncultured Zetaproteobacteria bacterium
ACTAAGGAACATCTTTATATTAAGCCTTGGATTATCAACGCCTTTGTTTCGCTTAACATGCTCCGCTTGCCTTCCATTTAGGTCAGTTTGAATAAACACTCGTCCTTCATCTGAGGGTGATATTTCTTCATTACATAGACTTATAAAACGGGCCACACGACCAGACAAATATAACTCAGCCTCAATGCCGAGGATGGTTACAGGAAATGGAGATAAATTTGTAACCTCTAGCCATGCTCTTGCATCTGGTAACTCAGAACAATTTACAGTTATGCCAGAATGCTCGCTACTTACATTGATTTTCACCATGCTAGCAAGCTTCTGCTTGGTGTAATATTTTTTCATAATGAAGCCAAATATATAGCTCATTACTCTGGTTATCGTTCCTGAAAATGGTACTGCCATTTTACTTTCTCATGATTTCTAACTTGGTAATATGTACACTTGATTTTCCATGTATTACCCTCCTTTATACGCCACTATTTTTCATGATGACATTAAAGCCAAGACAAGGAAAACAGGCTGGCAATTCCACCACGAGTGTTTTTAGACTTCTTTGGTATGAATGGCAAGGACGGTTTATCGTTTTCAATTCGGGGGATAGACCTTATTTTCCACATTGATTACCCTTCCAATGTAACAGTTTCCCCGACTTTTTTGTGAATCCTGCCAATGCGATACGCCGTTTCCCCTGCATCGGTGAGTACGGACGTTGCTTTTTCCGCTTCGGATTCGGAAAGCATCGCGACAAAACCGATGCCCATATTGAAGGTGCGATAGCGCTCGTCGCGGGCAACATCGGCAAAGGAGAGCAGATAGTCGAACACCGGCGGAACCGGCCAGGATGAAATATCCACCGTAGCTGCCAAGCCCTCCGGCAAAATACGCTCGATATTGTCGAACATGCCGCCGCCAGTGATATGCGAGAAGCCATGCACTTTAACACCTGTTTTTAGCAGTTCTTTGACCGCCGGTACGTACAGGCGGGTGGAGGCAAGTACGCTATCCACGGCCTTGCTGCCATCAGACAATATATCGTTCTCAATATCCGCATCGCCAACCTCGATTAACTTACGAATCAGGGAAAAACCATTGGAATGCGGGCCGCTGGAGGCAATGCCCAGCATCACATCGCCATCCGCGATGGTGGAACCGTCAATCACCTTCGGCTTGTCCACCACACCAACCGAAAAACCACCGATATCGTAATGACCGGGCGCATACATTCCCGGCATCTCGGCGGTTTCACCGCCGATCAGGGAGCATTCACAAATGCGGCAGGCCTCGGCAATGCCTTCGACAACGCCAGCCAGCGTTTCATCGTCAAGCTTGCCGGTGGCCAGATAATCAAGGAAGAACAGGGGTTCTGCGGCCTGTGCAGCCATGTCGTTGACGCACATAGCCACGGCATCAATACCGGCCACATGCGGGCGGTTATGTTTCTGGAGCAGCAGCAGCTTCGTGCCGACGCCATCGGTGGAGGAGACCAGCACCGGCTCGTCCATCGAAGAAAAGTCTGCTTTGAACAGTGCGCCGAAACCGCCCAACCCGCCAATCACCTCTGGACGCGTAGTGGAAGCCACCGCATCCCGGATTCGGCTGACAAAGGCATTTCCGGCATCGATATTTACACCGGCATCGGCGTAAGTCAGCGTTTGTTTTTGCTGACTTGCGGCAGAATCAGACATCCAGATTGCGCACCTTCAGGGCATTATCCTGAATAAAGTTACGGCGCGGCTCCACGGCATCGCCCATCAATGTGGCGAAGGTTTCGTCGGCTGCCACCACGTCATCCACGCTGACTTTGAGCAGCACGCGTTTTTCCGGGTCCATGGTCGTTTCCCAAAGTTGTATCGGGTTCATTTCTCCCAGGCCTTTATAGCGCTGGATGCTGAGCCCTTTGCGGCCCTCGCGTTCAATGATGTCCGCGATCTCGATATGATGACCGACAGGCCAATGCTTTTCCTCACGGGACAGGTGCGCGCTATCGCCAACTGCGCGTTGCACCGAAGCGCACAGAGTTTGCGCCTCACGATATTCGCCGGTACTCGCCAAATCCTTGTCCAGCCGGGAATGCATGATACGGCCATGATCGCGCCGCCTGAATTCTACTTGCCAGCAGCCCTGCTCGGCATCTTCATGCAGCACGAATTCCAGCGTTTCATCCACGCGTGACGCTTTGTTAAAGGCATCAACCACCGCCTGCATCCGTGGCTCCAGCCGGTCTTTGTGACGGAATGCGGATATCTCCAGCTTGCCGGTTTCCAGCAACAGCTTCAGCACCGGTAAATCCAGCCGCTGCGAAAGCCGCCGGCACAATTGTTTGAGACGGTGAATACTGCGTACCAGCGTCATCAGGCGCTCACCGGTAATCGGTTTTGCCGCCTCACTGGGGTAATAGGCCATGCCCTGTCCGCCATGCTCCAGCAGAAATTCGAACAAATCGTCGTCGCTGGAGATATAACGTCCCTTCTTGCCGCGAGCAACCCGGTATAAGGGGGGTTGTGCGATGTACAAATGCCCGCGATCAATCAGTTCCGGCATTTGCCGGTAGAAGAACGTCAGCAACAGTGTGAGAATGTGCGAACCGTCCACATCGGCATCGGTCATGATAATCACGCGGTGATAGCGTAATTTGGAGATATCAAAATCTTCTTTGCCGATACCCGTGCCGAAGGCGGTAATCATGGTGCCGATTTCCTGACTGGAAAGCATCTTGTCGAAACGAGCTTTTTCGACATTCAGAATTTTACCCTTGAGTGGCAGAATGGCCTGAAATTTCCGCGCGCGCCCCTGCTTGGCTGAGCCACCGGCAGAATCGCCCTCTACCAGAAAGATTTCGCACAATGCCGGATCTTTTTCCTGACAATCAGCCAGTTTTCCGGGCAGGTTAGAAATATCCAGTGCACCCTTGCGGCGGGTTAATTCCCGCGCCTTGCGCGCCGCTTCGCGCGCAGTAGCCGCCTCTACGGTTTTACCGACAACCCGTTTGGCTTCTTTCGGATTCTCCTCCAGCCATTCGGAGAACTTCTCATTGATGATGGATTCGACGACTGCCCGAACCTCGCTGGAAACAAGCTTTTCCTTGGTCTGTGAGGAGAATTTTGGGTCTGGAACCTTGACCGACAAAACGGCCGTCAGGCCCTCGCGGCAATCATCCCCGGTCAGGCTCACTTTATGTTTCTTTAGCATATCGTGCGCATTGGCATAGTTATTCACACAGCGGGTAAGTGCCGCACGGAATCCCGCCAGATGTGTTCCCCCATCCTTCTGTGGAATATTGTTGGTATAGGGAAAGACATTCTCCTGATAGGCATCCGTCCACTGCATGGACAATTCCAGCGATGTCCCGTCGCGCTCGCCGCTGATCGTGATGCATTCAGGATGCAGGGCGGTGCGCGTTCGATTCAGATGCTTCACAAATGCTGTAATGCCGCCAGCGTATTCAAATACCTGCCGGTTATCGTTGCGCTCGTCATAGAGTTCGATACGAACGCCGCTGTTCAGGAAGGACAGCTCACGTAAACGCGTGGCCAATATGTCCGTTGAAAAATTGCGATGGGAAAAAACCTTCAGGCTGGGCAGAAAACGTACCTCGGTCCCGGTGCCTTCCGCTTCACCAATCTCCTTCAACGGCTTCTGCGGCACTCCTTCTTCATAGCGTTGAAAATGGACTTTGCCGTGACGCCGGATAACCAACTCCAGCGTTTCGGACAGGGCATTGACCACGGATACGCCCACGCCATGCAATCCACCCGAAACCTTGTAGGAATTATCATCAAATTTACCGCCGGCATGCAGTATGGTCATGATGACCTCAGCTGCCGACACCCCTTCTTCGGAATGAATCTCGACCGGTATGCCACGGCCATTATCACGTATTGTGACCGAATCATCCGAATGTAAAATGACTTCAATACGGTCGCAGTGGCCTGCCAGCGCCTCGTCGATGGCATTATCCACTGCTTCGAACACCATATGATGCAGGCCCGTACCATCATCGGTATCACCAATATACATACCCGGTCGTTTGCGCACAGCATCCAGACCGCGTAGCACCTTGATACTGTCGGCACCGTATTGCTGTTTTTCCTGTGCGCTCATGCTGCTTCCTCCACACCGATCGTGACCGGCTTTGTTTCATCCCGGTTACCGTAAGCCGGTACGGTTAATGTATAACAATCTATTTCCAGCCCTTCGGGTAATCGGGTTCCGGCGGGACCCGTCATCAATACCTGGCCGGAATGGCTGGCAAGACGCTCTAACAACCGCTGCTGGCGCGAAGGATCCAGAGCCTCCAGACAATCATCCAGCAATAACAACGGAATCAGTCCACGATGCTGCCTTCTCACGGTGCATTCCGCCAGCCTCACGGCAACCGCCGCCAGTTTCTGCTGCCCGCGTGAACCACAGGATCGTATATCCCGTCCGCCATAATTAATCATAATACGGTCACAATGCGGCCCGACACGTAATATACTCCGCGACACGCCATTCTTACGCTGTGCAACCAACCGGTTAAACCACGCTTCTTTTTCTTCAGGAGCGGTTGAACGAATTGAAATTCGTACCTCGGCTTCACTCAATGGGATCTCGGATTCCAGTATCCTGTTTAAATCATCCAGTATGCCGGCACGCACCTGCATCAAAACTGATCCATGCACGGTCATCTGGTGTTCCCATACCTCGATTTCATCAATTGAACCACCACGCCGCAGCAAACGCCCGCGCTGCATCAGGCAACGAAGATATGCATGATAATGTCTGACCACATCAGGCCTGCAGTAAAGCATCATCTGATCCAGCCACCGCCGGCGTTCGCCAGGTACGCCGTCCACCAGCCTGGTGCCCTGGGGGGATTCAGCCAGTACCGGTAATGTTTCGGTCAATTCCGTACGCCGCTGGAGTTGGCGGCCTTGCAGATAAACCTTGTTACCATTGCCTCCGGAGACCCCGACACGGAGCGGTCCATACCTCGTCCATTTTCCTGTAATTGAAAACCCCTTGCTATCCCACCGGGATAACACCGGATCTCTGGCTTGTCTGAATGAACGGCCATGCCCCATAAGGAACACTGCTTCCAGGAGGCTTGTTTTTCCACTGCCGTTTTCGCCAATCACCATATTCAACCCCGGCGAACATTGCCATCGTACATGGTGATGACAGCGCAAATCCGAAGCACTTACTTCCCCTAAAAGTAACGATGTGGAATTCACGGCAACGCAGGGTGAAAGCGTTTCATTCCTTGTACACAGCGTTAAATTCTCATCGGCATAATGACAAAACTTGCAGCGCTATCCTCTTCCTCTTTCAGCAACACTGGAGAAAGCCCGTCTTTCAGACTGATTCTCACCGTACCGCCATGCATCACTCCCAGCACATCACGGATGTAACGCGCATTGAACCCAATCTCCACTTCCGGTCCTTCATATTCCAGTTCAATACTTTCCTCGGCCTGTTCCTGATCAGTATTGTGAGAAGAAACCATCAATTCTCCCGGCTTGATTTGCAATCGAACATCATGTGTAAATTCATTCGCCACAATCATAATTCGGCGTAAGATCTGATCAAGGCTATTTCGGTCCACAATCGCAATCTCCGGATTATTTGCCGGAATAACATCCGCGTAACTGGGAAAGCGGGCATCAATCAGTTTGGATGTCAGCATATGGGTCTCCGCCGTCAGACGGATCTGGCGGTCACTCATGTTCAAGGTTACCTGACCGGGAACGTCTTCGCATAATTTTCGTATTTCCATCACTGCCTTGCGGGGAACAATGCTCTGACTTGCCTCCACTTTCTGTTCAAGGGAGGCACGGGTCAGGGCTAGCCTGTGCCCATCCGTGGCTGCCAGATTCAAACATCCTTGTTCATCGATCTCAAACAATGTCCCAGTCAGGTATTTTCTGGTTTCATCATTGGACATAGCAAAACTGGTCGAAGCAATCATAGTCGCCAGATCCGCACCATCGATATGAATGGATGAACTTTCCTCATCTTCCTGCACATCCGGAAAATCATCCGCAGGCATCGTGGCCAGGCGGAATCTTGATCGTCCGCTTTTTATATTCAAAAATGCATCGTCGAGCTCCATATCAATATCCGCATCAGCATCCAGCTCCTTGAGTACATCAAACAGTTTTCGGGCTACTACTGTGGTATGGCCTGGCTGATGAATTGTTGCCGCTCCTTGTGTTCGAATGCCAACCTCGAGATCAGTAGCTGTCATCACCAGTTCGTTATCGCCAGTATTTAGACAAATATTAGATAAAATCGGAACTGTATGTCTGCGCTCAACAATATTCTGGCAACGTTGAACGGCCTGGAGCATATCCGGGCGTGAGAGCGTGATGTGCATGTTGTTCTCCTCTATGATAAATATCTTGTTTATATCAAATAATCAGTCATCGTAATAGTGTTTGTGTATAATGTGAATAAGGAAAAAACACGCATATTTCCAGTAGCTTATACATTAATATCATTGTGTATAAAGTAGGGTATAATTTAACAATAACATGGTTAAAAACCGGCCATTGATATTTGTAAAGCACTGCATGAATGATATTACCATATTATCCACAGGATAAGCAGACCATTATACCGAATTTATACATCATCAAGCCTTTAGCAGTTTAATCATACGTTCGATTTCACCCTTAAATCCTTCATCCTGTTGCTGTAAATCATCAATCTTGCGCGCAGCATAAAGTACCGTGGTATGATCCCGACCACCAAAGCATTCACCAATTTCAGGCAAGGAAAGGCTGGTCATCACTTTGCTACAATACATAGCAACCTGACGGGGAAAGGCGATATTACGACTCCGCTTCTTTGATCGCATATCCTGCAAACGAATGTTGTAATAATTCGCTATATGTTTCTGGATATCCTCGACGGAAACAACCTTCACCTCTTCATGTAACAGATCACGCAGTACACGGCGTGAAAAATCCATATCAATGATGCGTCCGGTCAGCGTGGCATGGGCAGTCAGACGTGTGAGCGCACCTTCGAGTTCACGTACATTGCTGGTAATACGAGTTGCCAGAAGAGAGGTGACTTCATCCGGTAAGTGGACCCCGGCAAGCTCCGCCTTACTGGTTAGAATGGCTTGCCTGGTTTCCAGTGATGGTGGTTGAATATCGGCGACTAAACCGCAGCCGAAACGTGATTTCAAGCGTTCCTGTAAATGGTTCATTTCACGGGGAGGGCGGTCTGATGTGAGAATGATTTGCTTCTGCACTTCGTAAAGTGAATTGAATGTATGAAAGAATTCTTCCTGTGTACTGGCCTTGCCCGCGATAAACTGCACATCATCAATAATCAGCACGTCCACCTTGCGATAGCGGTCCCGGAATTGTTGTGTGGTGCCATTACGGATGGCCAGAATCAGCTCATTGGTAAACCGCTCGCTGGTACGGTAAGCGATAGAAACATGGTTTTTTTCCAGTAATTCATTGGCTACGGCATTGATCAGGTGCGTTTTACCCAGCCCCACGCCGCCATACAGGTAAAGCGGGTTGTAAACAACGCCGGGTTGATCAGAGACGGCGCGGCAAGCAGCATGGCAAAATTCATTGCTTGGACCTACCACGAAATTGGCAAAGGTGAAACGCGGGTCGATAAATCCATCCACCTGTGCCGAAGCCGGATGCGCTTTTTCCGGGGTAATAGTCGATTCCGGTGAGAGCGAAGGATCAGTTCGGAACGCAACGCTTACGTTAGCGCTAAAATATTCCTCAACCAATCGGCGGATGTCCTGTTCGTGATGGTCCTTCAGATTATCCAGAAAAAAACGGCTGGGTACAGACAGAATAAGCGTATGACCTTCAACACTGGCATGGATAGGCCTGATCCATGCATCAAACCGTGCGGCAGGCACATCCTCGGCCAGCGCATCCAGAATCACCTGCCAGTCAATTTTCCCCTGCCTGTTTCCCATTCCCCAACCTTACGGAAGAGAAGACAAAAGGTCATCTGCCAATCATTATTGATTCAGGCCTGATACCCCCACCCTTTGGGCGATCTTGCGTTCGTCCAAGCGGCCTGTGACCCTTTTGTGGAAGGCGTGCAGTAGCCATGTATTCGGACGACCAGCAAAGGATTTGTTGCGAACAAAGGAACAAGCGAGGGTGCGGCAGCATTTGTGAATAGTCGGGTATAATATTCCATAGCT
>CAZEMN010000086.1:0-8055 GCA_964513335.1 uncultured Zetaproteobacteria bacterium
CTAGGCTCAATTGGATCAAAGTAACAGACGGTGATTGGTTAAACAGACTTCTGAGCGCAATTGCACCTTTTCATATCAAGCAGAAATGTAATTTAAATTAATCCGACACCACGTGGACTAAGGCCTTGTGCATTCTCATCTATTCTTTGCTTAAACGACTCACCGCAGAATGGTGCAAGCTGACAAGATTGGAATTCTCCTGCGCCATCCGCGCCGAAATCAGTCATCTCCATGCCATACCAACACCGGTTTTCTCGCCGCTTGGGTTTCATCCAGCCGCCGTCTGATCGGCATCATCGGCGCGGCATGAATAGCCTCGGTATCACCTGTCTCGCATTGTTTGGCAATTTCCAGCATGGCATCACAGAAAGTATCCAGCGTGTTTTTCGATTCGGTCTCGGTCGGCTCGATGAGCATGGCACCATGCACAATCAGCGGGAAATAGACGGTCATCGGATGGAAGCCCAGGTCAATCAAACGTTTGGCTATATCCAGTGTCTTTACGCCATGTTTGTTTTGAATTTCATCAGTGAGCAGACATTCATGTTTGCACAGACCGGGGAAGGGCACATGGTAGGCATCCTTAAGACACACCCGTACATAATTAGCGTTGAGTACCGCATCCTCGGCAATCTTGTGCAAATGTTCGCGGCCAAAGGCGGCGATATAGGCCGCCGCATGTAACAGTACGCCCGTTTGTCCGATGCTTCCGAACACAGGGCCAATACTTTGTTCGTATACATTAACAATGTTATAACGCCCTCCGCCATGTTCAATACGAGGCACCGGCAGAAAGGGTTGTAGTGTATCGTTTACGGCCACAGGGCCACCGCCGGGGCCGCCACCGCCATGTGGTGTTGCGAAAGTCTTGTGTACATTGATGTGCAAGCAGTCAATGCCCATATCGCCGGGGCGTGCAATGCCGACCAGTGCATTCAGATTGGCACCGTCACCATAGACCAGAGCGCCTGCTTCATGCACCAGACGGCAGATGTCAGCGATATCCGATTCAAACATGCCAGTGGTATTCGGATTGGTCAGCATCAGCGCTGCGGTTTCATCATCCAGATTGGTGCGCAATACCTCCAGATCAATACGGCCATTGGCACCGGATTTGATTTCCACCGTATGCATACCCGCCAGCACCGCGCTGGCCGGATTGGTACCATGCGCCGAATCGGGCACCAGCACTTTGCGGCGTGTCAAATCGCCGTGTGAATCATGATAAGCACGAATCATCA
Organism: uncultured Zetaproteobacteria bacterium; assembly: GCA_964513335.1. Lineage (GTDB taxonomy): Bacteria > Pseudomonadota > Zetaproteobacteria > Mariprofundales > Mariprofundaceae > JAUZQZ01. The sequence continues at coordinate 1,242 of CAZEMN010000086.1, forward strand.
TCATGCCAGTGAGTTCGCCATGTGCGCCTGCCGCCGGTTGCAGGGTCACATGCGGCAATCCTGAAATTTCACCCAACCAGGTTTGCAACTCATACAAAAGAGCCAGCACGCCCTGTACCGAATCTTCCGGCTGATTGGGATGGACATGGGCCAGGCCCGGCAAACGAACTACCTGCTCGTTGACGCGCGGATTATATTTCATCGTGCAGGAGCCGAGTGGATAAAAGCCTGTTTCAATGCCGTGATTCCACTGGGATAGACGCACAAAATGGCGCACTGCTTCCGGCTCGGACAAGCCCGGAATACCGGCTGGTGCTTTGCGCGCAAATGTTTCCAGTGCTGCCGGAATATCACCAACGACACCCGGCAAACTGATGGACTCTGCTGCCTTGTGGGCATGTTCAAACAGCAATGGCTCTTCATGCTGGATACCGGAGGTTGCGGAATATTTCATGCGGCAACCTCTAAAGTAGCGGCAACCTCTAAAGTATTGAGATAAGCAACAATATCGGATTCCTCAATCATTTCCGTGGTGGCGACCAGCAGGTGACGAGATTCTTCGGAGGCATCCAGTTGTTCCAGTGGGATCCCCGCAAATATGTTTTGCCTGATTGATTCATCCATAAAACGATTTCGCGTGGCCTGATCGGCGAAAGACAAAACTGTTTCATTGTAATGTGCGCCGGGCGCCGTCTGCACATGTGTGGGCAGTCCTTCGATAAGCCGGTGCAGCGCGGCAGTTGAATGCCGGGCCACGGTTTCCAGCCCCGCATCGCCCATCAATGTCATATAGGTGGCCGAAGCCGTACACATCAACCCCTGATTGGAGCAGATGTTGCTGGTCGCCTTCTCCCGGCGAATATGCTGTTCACGAGTGGAGAGGGTAAGCACAAAACCGCGTTTACCGTCCAGATCCTCGGTCATGCCGCACACGCGCCCCGGCATTTGCCGGACATATTTTTGCTTGCAGGTAAATAAACCCAGATGTGGTCCACCGAATCCCATCGGGATGCCCAGCGACTGACCGGAACCGACGGCAATATCCGCACCGTATGCACCGGGTGGATCAATCAGGGCGAAGGCTGTTGCGTCGGAAAAGGCGACGACCAGCAGGCACTTGTGCGCATCGCAGGCCGTACGCAGAGGTGTCAGATCGTACACCGAGCCGTAGAAATCGGGATATTGGACAATGACGCATGCGGTCCGGTCGTCGATGGCGTCAATGACCGCATCAAGATTAGTGCCGCGTAAAAAGGGGACAGCTTCACCTTTTCGTTCCGAAGAAAGTAAACTGTCCCCTTTCTTACGTTCGCTTTTTATTTCTACATACTCGCCATCAAGGCGGGAGAGGTAGTTTTCCGTGACGGCGCGGTAGCGTGGATTAACTGATCCCGCCATGACAATGCGGGATTTGCGCGTGATCCGCTGGGCCATCAGGGCCGCCTCGGCTACCGAGGTGGATGCGTCATACATCGAGGCATTGGATACTTCCATACCGGTCAGCCGCGCAATCATGGTCTGGAATTCAAACAGCGTTTGCAGCGTGCCCTGTGCGATTTCCGGTTGGTAGGGTGTATAGGCAGTTAAAAATTCACCGCGCGAGATGACATAATCCACCACCGCAGGCACAAAGTGGTGATAGGTGCCGCCGCCAAGAAAACAGCGGGTGTTGCCCGCATGACGGTTGGCTTCGGCGGCCTGGGTGAATTTGCGCACGATGCCGGCCTCGGAAAGCGCATCCGGCAGGTCCAGACTGCCGGGACTGTGATGAAATTCCGCAGGGATATCGGCAAACAGGTCGCGCATACCGCTAACGCCAATGGTTCCCAGCATGGCCTGTCTGTCATCGTTGGTATGGGGAAGAAACCTCATAAACTTGTTACCACGAAGTCACAAAGGCACAAAGAATTTCCTTTGTGTCCTGGCTTTTTGTGGCTACTCCTCCAGATAAGTATTGTATTCGTCGTCGCTTAATAACTCGACGGTATCGCCGCTCATTTTCACCTTGGCGATCCAGCCCGTGCCATACGGGTCGGTGTTTACCTGTTCCGGAGAGGTTTCAAGCGCTCCGTTGACTTCAATTACCTTTCCAGCTACCGGTGCATACATATCGGACACGGCCTTGACCGATTCCACGACGGCACAGGCTTCGCCTGCATCCACCGTGCGTCCAACTTCCGGCAGTTCGACAAATACGATGTCACCGAGTGCTTCCTGCGCATGATCCGAGATACCAAACGTAGCCACGTCGCCCTCAATGCGCACCCATTCATGCTCTTTGGTGTATTTCAAATCAACGGGAATCGTCATCTTCCCTCTCCTTATAGCTATAAAATCAGCGTCGAACGTTGCTGCGCACGAAGGGCGTAGTTGTTCTCTCCGCCAAGATATATTTGTTACGGATCACCACGCTCAATTCGCCGGATTCCACATGTTCCGGCTTCACATAAGCCAGCGCAACCCCCCCGGCCATGGGCGAATGCATGCCGGACGTAATTTCGCCGCTTTCCTTGCCATCCACATAAACCTTATAGTGCTCGCGCGGAATGCCGCGTTCACTCAGTTTCAGTGCTATCAGACGTTTTTGCGGGCCATCAGACTTGCGGGCCACAACGGCATCCCGTCCGATGAAATCACCCTTTCCCAATCCGGTAATCCACATCAGTTTTGCTTCCACGGGCGTGACGGTATCGGAAATTTCGTGACCATACAGCGCATAGCCCATCTCGGTACGCAGCATGTCGCGGGCGGCCAGTCCGATCGGCGCAGCCCCCCCTGCCAGCAGTTGCCTCCAGACTTCCACGGCGATGCTGTTGGGAATATAAATCTCAAAACCGTCTTCACCGGTATAGCCGGTACGTGAGATGATGGCCGCTCTCCCGTTCACATGAAGCTGTGCAAACCTGTAGTAGCCGATGGATTCGAGATCAGTATCCACCAGCGGTTGCAGCATGGACTGTGCTTTTGCACCCTGCAATGCCAGCAACGTGGTATCGTCAGATTCATCCGTAATCGCCACATCAAAGTTTATAGCTTCTTCCTGCAGATGCGCTACATCTTTGTGCCGGTTGGCGGCATTGATGCACAGATAGTATTCGTTACCGGATATTCTGTAAGTGGTGATGTCGTCAATGAATGTTCCCTCTGTATTCAACAGGCCTGAATACTGCACCTGTCTGTCCACCAGTTTCGACACATCATTGGTGGTGACATATTGCAGGTATTTGAGACTGTCCGTTCCGCTAATTTTCACCTGCCCCATATGAGAAATGTCGAACAGCCCCGCGCCATCGCCACGCACGGCATGGTATTCCTTCAATGCGCCCGCCGGATATTGCACGGGCATGTCAAAACCCGCGAATGGCACCATTTTGCCGCCGAGTGCGATATGTTCTTCATAGAGTGGCGTTTTCGCCAGTTTATTTGCATCCAAATTACTCACACGTATCGCCCAAGTGTTCCCTGAATGCCTGCACGGTATTGGTCAGAAGCATGGTAATGGTCATCGGGCCAACCCCGCCGGGGACCGGCGTAATCCACGCCGCACGTTCCGCTGCCTCGTCAAATTCCACATCGCCGATGAGTTTTCCAGCGTCCGTACGGTTGATGCCGACATCAATGACGATGGCGCCCGGTTTGATCCATTCGCCCTTGACCAATCCCGGTTTCCCGGCAGCTGCAACGACAATATCAGCGCGCTCGATGTGTTGCTGTAAATCGCGTGTGAACTTGTGGGCTACAGTCACTGTAGCGCCTGCCAGCAGCAGCTCCATGGTCATGGGGCGGCCTACGATATTCGATGCGCCAACAATGACCGCTTCCTGCCCGTGCAGATCAATACCCGTTTGTTCCAGCAATTTCATACAGCCAAACGGTGTGCAGGAGCGCAATGCGGGCATGCGTGCGGTCAAACGGCCAACGTTGTACGGGTGAAACCCGTCCACATCCTTGCCCGGATCAATGGCTTCGATAATGGCTTCGGGGTCAATGTGTTCGGGCACCGGCATTTGAACCAGAATACCATCCACTTTCGGATCGACATTGAGTTCCGCAATCAGGCCCAGAAGATGTTGCTGGCTCGTTTCAGCGGGAAGTGTTTGTGAAAAAGCATCCGATTCAATGCCAATATCCACGCACGCCTTCTTTTTGTTGCGCACATAGATTTGCGAAGCAGGGTCTTCACCCACCAGAATTACCGCCAGTCCGGGCGCCCGCCCGTGTTTCGCCACCAGTGCCGCGGTATCGCGTCTGAGGTCTTCCCGCAAACTCGCGGAAAGCATCCGGCCATCAAGAATCTGTGCTGTCATGGGTGTGAATTGTTGCAGGAAGTGCCTCTGTGGACAATCATGGCGTAGGGCAGGCCTGCGCCATTGAAATTCATCTACACTATCGGGCATAGGTCAGGTTTCGGAGTAAAGGATGAAATTGCTGCATGTGGGACTGATTGTTGCCGACCTTGAGGCATCAGCGGCGTTTTATGAAGATGTTCTGGGCTTAAGGCGCAAGGAGCGGCCCGACCTGGGGTTTGAGGGAACCTTTTACCGCTTGGGAGGAAATCAGGAACTGCATCTAATGCGCTTGCCCAATCCGTATGCAGCTGCTGTATTGCCGATGCATGGCGGACGCGACCGGCATGTGGCATTTCAGGTCAACGATCTGGCGAAGATCCGGCGTAAGCTTGAATCGATGGATATTGCTTATACGATGAGCAAATCCGGTCGGAGCGCATTGTGCTGTCGCGATCCGGATGGCAATGCGGTTGAGTTGTGCGAGTAAGCTTACTCAGTTACCTTTTTCCGCAGTATTTTTAATTGACCGCGTTTGTTTTTATTCTCTAGACGCCGCTTTATTGAGGCACGGGACTGCTTCGACGGTTTCCTCTTTTTTGCTACAACGATTGCCGCCCTGATCAATTTCTGCAGCCGGTTTAACGCATCCGTTTTGTTTTTCTCCTGACTTCGGAACTGCTGGGCCTTGATGATGATGACGCCTTCGGTGCTAATACGCCGGTCATTCAGTTGCAGCAGCCGCTCTTTGTATATTTCCGGCAGTGATGACGCCCGGATATCAAAGCGCAGGTGAACAGCGCTGGATACCTTGTTGACGTTCTGTCCGCCTGCTCCCTGCGCACGGATAGCATGCATTTCGATTTCATCATCGGAAAGGCTAACTTGCTCTGATATTTTCAACATAATTCAGCCATGATTTTGAGATGTTCGCCACCATGTTCGCGGACGGTTATTTCGTGCGGATGACAGCATCGCTCGCAGTCCCATACAAAGATTTGCGGGAAGCCTTCCGTCGCATCCACTTCAATCACATTTCGCTTGCCACAGCTTTGGCAGATGAAATAAGGGTGGCGCAGCAGTGGTTCCGAGTCCATTGAACTTGCAAGCGGATCAGGGCAGGGCTGCTTCGCTGAATATCATATCAATGTCTTTATTCCAGTCATGCGCATAGGCATCCAGCCACTGATCGGCCTGCGTGCGGCAATGAGTTACCGCGTCCATCAAGGGTGCCAGATGAAGGGTTTCATTTTTACCACTGGGGCTAAGGCAGTTGAGCCGTTCCAGTCCAGCCCCGGCAATGTCCAGCATCGTTTCAGCCAGTTGCAGGAGTGTGGTGCCGCGGAACGATGTTTTCAGAGCCATTTCCGGAGCTATATTACGCATGGATACAACCTCTTCGTGCGTCCAGTCCGCCACCATGTCCCAGGCTCGCTGGATGGATGCTTCGTCGTACAATAATCCCTTCCACAAAGCGGGCAGGGCACAGATCCATGGTTTACCGCCTGCATCCGCTCCGCGCATTTCCAAAAATCCTTTCAGTCTGACTTCAGGATATACCGTGGTTGCGTGTAATTCCCAGTCGTCCATGGTGGGGAACTGTCCGGGCAGAGCGGTGAGTTTACCATGCAGGAAATCACGGAAGTTCTGGCCCGCGCAGTCAATATAACGGCCATCACGAATGACAAAATACATCGGCGCATCCAGCAGCCATTCCATATAATGCGCAAAGCCGAAGTCATCGTCGAAAATCATCGCAGGAATGCCGGTACGGGCAGGGTCGGTATCCAGCCAGCAGCGTGCGCGATAGGAGAGGTAGCCGGAGGGTTTGCCCTCCACGAAGGGGCTGGCGGCGAACAGAGCGGTAACGACCGGTTGCAGGCAATAGCCGATGCGCATCTTTCGAGCCATATCCGCTTCGGATTCAAAATCAAGATTCACCTGAACCGTGGCAGTTCTGAGCATCATATCCAGGCCGTGCGCACCGACCTGTGGCATATAACGGCGCATCACATCATAGCGGCCTTTGGGCATCCACGGGATGTCCTCACGCTTCCATTTGGGCTGAAAACCCAAACCAAGGAAGCCGATACGCAAATCATTGCGCACCTGCGCCAGCAGACGAAGATGTTCCCGTACCTCCTGGCATGTTTCATGCACACTAACCAGCGGGGCGCCGGAAAGCTCCAGTTGTCCGCCGGGTTCCAGTGTAACGCTGGCTATGCCGCGCTTGAGGGCGATGGGCTTGCCTGCCTCGTGTTCAAGATTCCAGTCTTCCGAAGCCAGCATTTCCAGTGTGTGCCGTATACTGCGCGTACCTTCGTAAGGGATGGGTTTCAGGGTGTCGAGGCAGAAACCGATTTTCTCGTGTTCCGTACCAATGCGCCAATCCTCTCGCGGCTTGCAGCCGGAGGCGAATGCATCAAGGAGCTGGTTTTTGGAGGTTAATACCTGTGTGGAATCCGGCGTTGCAATCATCTGCCAATGGTAGGGAATTTTGTCATGGATGCACGTTTTGTACAAATTGG
>CAZEMN010000087.1:0-1104 GCA_964513335.1 uncultured Zetaproteobacteria bacterium
ATGGATCGGTCGCGCAGACCGGAACGCTGAAAATGGGACAGGACACTGGTCAAAACAAATCTTCCGGATTTTCGTGGAAGCGCATTGTGCCGTTACTGGTGCTTGTTGCCGGTCTGGCGGCATTTTTTGCCCTTGATCTGAATCGTTATCTGAGTTTTTCGGCATTGGGAGAAAATCGCGTGGCACTGCTGGACTGGGTCGGTGCCAACAGCCTGGCTCCCGTTATTTATATATTGGCCTATATCATTGTGGTCGCATTTTCACTGCCCGGCGGGGCGGTGATGACTATCAGTGGCGGGTTCCTGTTTGGTGCGGTGACGGGAGGCATCTATGCAGTCACGGGGGCGAGTCTGGGCGCAGTCGCCCTGTTTCTGATTGCCAAGACATCACTCGGTGATTTTTTACTGGCGAAGGCTGGTCCCGCAATCAAAAAAATGCAGGCAGGTTTCGAGGAAAATGCGCTTAGTTACATGTTTGTGCTGCGGCTGGTTCCCCTGTTTCCGTTCTTTCTGGTAAATCTGGCGCCGGCTTTTCTCGGCGTGCCGCTGCGTGTGTATCTCATTGCTACGTTTTTCGGCATCATGCCCGGTACGTTTGTGTATGCGCTGGTTGGCGCAGGTCTGGGTAGTGTGTTTGACCGCGGTGAGACATTTACGCTGGCGGGCGTGATGACACCGCAAATGATTGCGGCACTGGTGGGCATGGCCCTGTTGGCGCTGTTGCCCGTGGTTTATAAGAAGCTTAAGGGGAAGCGCGATTCCAACCCGGATGATTCATGAATCGGTGTGATGATCGCGCCGGGCTTTTGTCCGCAACAGATGTTTCCGAAGAAGTCCGTAGCCGCCGCATACGGATGACTGAGAAAAGATTTGTTGTGGATAAAAGAACAAGCGAGGGCGCGGCAGCATTTGTGAATTATCCGGGTCAAGGGAGGAAATGAGTGAGCAATCTGTTGAAGGTGGACATTTGCGTGATTGGCGCCGGTTCCGGCGGGCTTTCCGTGGCGGCGGGTGCGGTGCAGATGGGGGCGACGGTAGCACTGGTCGAAAAAGGAGAGATGGGCGGCGATTGCCTGAACACCGGTTGCGTGCCGTCCAAGGCGTT
>CAZEMN010000087.1:1204-7984 GCA_964513335.1 uncultured Zetaproteobacteria bacterium
CGTGGACTACTTCACCAATGAAAACATCTTCGACAATAAAGAGCCGGTGGATCACCTTGTTGTGATTGGTGGCGGTCCGATTGGTATGGAAATGGCCCAGGCGCATCGTCGCCTGGGGGCGAAGGTCACAGTTATGGAGATGGCCCGGCTGCTGATCAAGGATGATCCGGAATTGAGCAAGATTGTGATTGAGCATTTACGCGAAGAGGGTATCACCTTCTACGAGGGTGGCCGTGATCTGCGGTTTGAGAAAACAGATGAAGGGTTTGCGACTTATTGTGCTACGGATGAAGGCAAGCAGTGCGTTCATGGCTCGCACCTGCTGATTTCTACAGGCCGCCGCGCCAATGTGGACGGCCTGAATCTGGAAGCGGCGGGCGTGAACTATTCACCGCGTGGCGTGGATGTAGATGTGCGGCTGCGTTCGTCCAACAAGCGGATTTTTGCCATTGGCGATGTGGCGGGTCCCTACCAGTTTACGCACATGGCGGCCTATCAGGCGGGCATCGTCATCCGTAATATCCTGTTCAAGCTTCCGGCGAAGGTGGATTATTCAGCCGTGCCGTGGGTAACGTACACTGATCCGGAACTGGCGCATGTGGGCATGACTGAGGCCGACGCGGAACAGTCCGGCAAGCCGGTTCGCGTGTTAAAGTGGTCATTTGAGGAGAATGACCGGGCGCAGGCTGAACGGCGTACGGAAGGCAGGGTCAAGGTCATTACTGCCAAAAACGGACGCATTCTGGGCGCGACCATCGTGGGTCTGCATGCGGGAGAATTGATTCATCCGTGGGTATTGGCCATGAGTCAGAAGCTGAAGATTGGCGCGATGGCGGGTATGATTGCACCGTACCCGACGCTGGCCGAGGTGAACAAGCGCATCTCCGGGAGTTACTATACATCGTCGTTATTCTCGGAACGTACACGGAAGATTGTGCGCTTTTTGCTACGGTTTTAGGGCTGCCTTCGTCATTTTTCTTGCATTCTCCCCTGACTTGACCTTATCTTGTGCTAGCTGATTAAATACTTGGGGAGGAACAAGTTATGAATCATATTTTCAAACGCACACTAATCACCACGGCAGCCCTGTTGTTTGCAGGTATTCAACCGGCATATGCAGGTGGTTTTCAAATCGGAGAGATGGCAACTCGCGCAACAGGTATGGGTAGTGCCTTTACGGCGGTAGCCGACGATTCGTCTGCTGCCTGGTATAACCCGGCCGGGGTTGCCTTCATGCATGGAGTACAAGTCATGGTTGGTGGCGACGCAATTATCGCTCCAGGTGCTGATTTTACCACGAATGCGGCAAACCCGGGGCCGACTGCCTCGGCAAGCGCGAAAGATCAAACATTTTTTGTTCCACATGCCTATTTCACATACACGGATGAGAACTCCAACTTTAGTACAGCGCTCAGCATTAATTCACCATTCGGACTTGAAACCGATTGGCCTGTGACCACGCCTTTCGCAAGCAAGGCCACCTTTTCACAAATACAGATGGTGCTGGTGAATCCGAGTGTGATCTATAAAATAAGCGATAATCTTTCCATAGCCGCCGGATTTGATTATGCCTACCTTAATAAGGTTCAACTTGATAATACCTTACAGAATTTGTCCGGTGATGGTGATGGTTGGGGCGGCAATGCTGCTATCTTCTACAAGGATGACAATTTCAATGTTGGTGTCACTTATCGCAGCAGAATCAAGGTTAATATAGATGGCAGCGCAATAGCAAAGGGGACGTTGGCTGGTTTCCCATTTGGTGCGACATCAAGCTCCGCCACGACATCCATCACTTTGCCGGATCAGGTTAATGTGGGTGTCGCCTGGAAGCCGAATGAGGCGTGGATACTCAGTCTTGATGTGGACTGGGTGAACTGGAAGACCTTTGATGCAATTAATGTCCGGTATGCGAGCGCCGCTTACCGGGGTTCATTAGCTGGTCTCCAAACCGCTTTTGGGATTCCTGTAACCGGCGCGACCGATCTCCCGGAGAACTGGAAGGCAACGGTTGCGGTCAGGGTCGGCGCCGAATGGAAATATGCTCCCAATATGAGGGCCAGAGTTGGTTATGTATTCGATCCGACCCCAATTGACGATGCTAACTTCACACCGGCGATTCCGGGCAATAACAGACATATTTTCTCCGTCGGTTACGGCTACGATCTCAATGAGAAGGCAACCATCGATCTGGCATACGCATATGTTTATTTCCAGGACAGAAATCAAACAGCTTCATCGGGGGGGCCTGCGCTTGCACCCGATTCATTGAAGAATGGTAATTATCAATCCAGTGCGCACATATTGGCTGCTTCATTGTCCTATCGTTTCTGAATCAGGAAAAAGGGATCACGAAAAGGGGCCTTTTGGCCCCTTTTTGTTTCCGGCTTACAGGCCGCCGCTGATTTTCCAGCCTGCCGGAGTACGCTCCAGCGATAATTCTTCGCGTTGCACCATTTCCCGCCAGCGGCCACCTGCGCGCACCCTGAGCCGGTAGGACTGAGCGCAATCGGCATGTGTGTCATCAACAAGATGAATTTCACGATTGAATGAATGCATATGCAGCGCATCAAACCGGTCGAACAGGTGAATCATCTGGGCAACAATATCCACCTTGCCACGGCCATGATCTATGTAATCGGGCAGAATCAGGTCGGAATATGCGCCAATATCACGTGCTGTAATGGCCGCATTGCGCGCATCCAGTACGGCGTTGATGGATGCCTTGTCCGCTCCGCTGCATGCGCTTAATCCAAGACACAATATGAAGAGAAGTCGCTTCCCGGATACTTTCATGGATGAGATAGGTGCGTTAATGCAGGTTAAAGGAAACGCGCCGCTTTGCGGCTCCACTCGCTCTTGGGATAATTATACCTCAACAGCAGCGCGGAATTATGAGATTCATCCTTGATGCCCAGCTTGGCATAGGCCGCCGCCAGATAATACAAGGATTCTTCAATGGCGGGCGTGGTCTGATATTTTTCCAGCACGACCTGGAAACGGTTGGCCGCGGCTACATACCGGCGGCGTTCGAAATAAAACTTGCCGACATTAAGCTCATGGCCGGCCAGCCGGTTATAAAGGCGTTGCAGGCGACGAAAGCCATCTTTGGCATATGCGCTTTTTGGATATTTTTTGAGCAATATTTTAAAATTATCAATGGCGGCAAGGCTTTGCGCCTGATCCTTTTCGGATGGAGATGCCTCCCTGTAATGGCTCATGCCCAGCATGTATTGTGCGTAGTCCACATTCGGATGGTGCGGATGCCTGCGCACAAATTCCTTGCTCAGTGTTTCGGATAGAATGTATTCACCACCTTTATAGGCAGCGAAGATATGCAGTAATTCAGCCTGAATGGTATATTGGCTGTAAGGATGCTTTGAACCAAATGTCTCAAGTTGCAGGTTAACAGCCGAGTAGTTTCCCTTGGCCAGAAGTCTTTTCATCTCAGCATATTCGGTTTCGGCAGCACTTTTTTTTACCGCTGAGTCGCTGGCGCATGCAGCCAGCACCAATGGCAGGCAGAGGATGACAAACAGTTTCTTTATAACCGGTTTCTTCATGCTGGTATCCTAGAAGGCATTGGGCAGGGCGACAACGGCCAGATGGCGGCCGGCCTGCTTACCATCGCGACGCCAGGAATAGAAGCGTTGCTCATCGCAACATGTGCATGCTGGCATCGGTTCGATATGTGCTTGTGTGATGCCCGCATATTTTAACTGGCGGGCATTGATGCCTGCCAGATTTGCATGCGCTTTATTGCCCACACGATGAATAAACCGGTGAGCGCCATCGCAGCATTGGGAAAGGTCGTTTGCCGTTGTGGCATCAACCTCAAAACAGCAGGGGCCGATACTGGGGCCGATACAGGCAAGGATGTGCTCCGGCTTTGCACCGTGTTGCTGCATTGCTTTTACAGCATGTATGGCGGCCTGGGTGATGGTGCCGCGCCAGCCTGCATGCACGGCGGCAATGACCCCCGCTTCCGGGTCAGCCAACAGGACAGGAACACAGTCTGCTACACGTACGGCTACAGCGGCCCCATCGACACCAATGAGAATATCGGATCGATCCCGGTGAGTTTTTCCCTGTCCCTGGCACACAAGAATATCCACGCCATGCACCTGCATGGCTCTGTGAGGTGTGCGGGGAAGGGATGCCGCGTTAATCAGTGTGTCCATATTATGCGCCACATTTCCCTCATCATCACCCAAACCGGAACCAAGATTAAGGCCATTAAAAGGAGGCGGGCTTATGCCGCCATGGCGTAAGCTGAATATCCCGATGGCGTCATGCGATGACAATAGTTCCGAGCGCAGGAAACAGTCATCAGATATAATCATGTTATTCCGTAACACTTCCATAGCTATGATCCAGGGCTTCGGACAAAGTTCGCAAATCATCAGGAAGCGGTGCTTTGCAATGAATCTGTTGCCCTGTGATGGGATGAGTAAAACCGAGCACTTCGGCATGCAGGGCTTGCCGCTGTAATTGTTCAATGGTGCCACGGGCAGGTTCGGGCACGTCACGGGACGGGTGATAACGTCGGCCATAGGTTGAATCGCCCAGGACCGGCAGGTGCAAATGACTTAAATGAACACGAATCTGATGCGTGCGTCCGGTATGCAAGCGTAAACGGACACGGCAAAAGTCACTGTCGTAGCGTTGCTCGATTGTGGCATCCGTGACAGCAGATTTCCCGTCAGCGCGCACGCTCATCTTCTTCCGGTGTTGTGGGTGCCGGCCAACAGGTTCCTCAATGCAGCGCGTATGCCATGCGGGAGTGCCCCGGCACCATGCAAGGTATTGGCGATCCAGATCGTGCCGGGCAAACATATCTACCAGCAAGCGGTGGGTATCTTCTGTTTTGGCTACGACCAGACTGCCGGATGTGTCTTTATCCAGGCGATGCACAATACCGGGACGTTCCACGCCATTGATGCCTGGAAGGTTATGACAATGATATAACAGTGCGTGCACCAGCGTGCCACTGGAATGGCCGTGGCTGGGATGGATGACCATACCTGCAGGTTTGTTGACGACCAGTAGATATTGATCCTCAAACAGAATATCCATCGGGATGTCCTCGGGTACAAGCATCAACGGCACGGTTTCCGGTAAATGGACGACAAATTCCTGACCCGCCTCTGTCTTGATGGAGCCTTTGAGAAGGGGTTTGTCTCCTGTGTGTACGGCACGATCCTGAATCAGTTTCTGAACGCGGTTGCGGGACAATCCGGTCAGTGCGGTCAGTGCCTGATCAAGCCGCTGGCCGACATGGTCTTCATCAATCGTAACGATCAGTTCACGACTGTTCAAAACAGCGTTATTCACTCGCCTCCGGATACAGCCTTGGGTTCACCGCTATTGCCACCCTCATTGCCGGTTTTCCCGGATTGAGGCTGCTTCTGGCTCTGTTCACCCGGCTTACGCGGTGACCGCCGACGCCTGCGTCTGCGCCGTGATCCACCATTACCGCTGGTCCCCTGTTTTTCTTGCTGTTGTCCGGTTGTGTCTTTTACTTCCTGGGGATTGGCCTGGGGGCTGGATGCTGTGCTGGCCTCTGCTGATTTATTTTGCACCTGATCCCTTGGCGTATCGCTGGTAGTCTGTGAACGTCTTCCACGACCGCCACGTCGTCGCCGGCCACCGCGCCGTCGTGCATTGCCGCGTGCCGCCTGTTCTTCCTCTTTCTTGCGGCGTTCCTCTTCTTCCTGCTTTTTCTTTCTGGCAGATTTTCCGAACAGTACACCACCCAGCTTGCCCAGCAGTCCTTTCTTTTTTTCTGTGGTTTTCTTTTCCGGTTCAACGGCCGGAATGCCAACGATGGGCGTCGTCGGTTTGAGCTTACGTCCTGTGCGTGCGGGTTTCTTGCCTTTGATCGTATCTTCGAGCACTTCCACACGTTGTTGGCTTTCATCTACCCAGTGGCGTTCGATGCGGTAATGCGGAATTTCAAGATCCGGACGAATTTGCAGATTGATCTGAATGTCGTAATTTTCCTCGATGCGGGCGACATATTGGCGCTTGTTATTCATCAGGTATTCGCCGGTTTCCTTCGGCACCTGCACCAGTAACGTCGGCTTTTTACCGGCCTCGGCGTGGTCTTCCACGCGCGTCAGCATCTGCAGCGCCATGGACTCCACGATTCTCACTCTGCCCCGGCCCATGCAACGCGGGCACGTTTCGGTTGTGGACTCGCGGATGGAAGGCCGTAACCGCTGCCGTGACATCTCCAGCAGGCCAAAACGGGAGATGCGCGCAAACTGCACGCGCGCCTTGTCGGTTTTGCAGGCGGCCCGTAATTCCTCTTCGACTTGCTGGCCATGTTTGCGACTGGCCATATCGATAAAATCGATGACGATCAGACCGCCAATATCCCGGATGCGAAGCTGCCGTGCAATCTCGCGTGCAGCTTCCAGGTTGGTATCCAGCGCCGTATCATCGATATGCTTTTTTCCGGTGGAACGGGAGGAATTGACATCAATGGATGTCAGCGCTTCGGTAGGGTCGAGAACAATCGATCCACCTGAGGGTAAACGGATTTCCCGCTCATGAATTTCCTCACATTGCTCTTCGATGCCGTAGTGCCGGAACAGTGGCTTTTTTCCACGATAGAGTTTAACCAGTTTTTCCTTGCCGGGCAGAACCGCATGCACGAATTGTTTGGTGCGTTGGTAGACATCGTGCTGATCCACCCAGATTTCACTGATGTCATCGGTAAAGTGATCGCGGATGGCGCGCGTAGCCAGATCACCCTCCAGATAAATCAGTGAAGGG
>CAZEMN010000088.1:0-7933 GCA_964513335.1 uncultured Zetaproteobacteria bacterium
CCTTGTGCCCCACACCATCTTCATCAAAGCGAACATGCCCGGTCAGTCCCGGAAACCCGGATATATCGTGAAGCCCCGTCAACAGGGAACGCCCCGAAAGACCCAACCGGCTGGTCAGCAAAGCGGCAATTAAGGTTGAATCATAAGCTAGGCCCGCAAGTTTCCCCGGTTTATCTACACCCCAGATGTCACGCCATGCAAGCATGAAGCGGCGCAAATCCGGCGATGCGCCGTTCGGGAACGCCACATCGGAAAATTGTGCCCGCCCAAGATAGCGGCCCTTGTCTGACAGCAAGTTCCCGTCCTGCCAACGGCCACTGCCGTACAGGCGGACTTCATTCACATCCACATAGGCCAACTGCCCGGCCAGCAAGGCGACCTGCTTCCCCGGCAATGCCAGATACACGGCATCGAAATTGACTGGCATGCGGATTTCCTGATCCGGCTCAATGGATAGCGCCAGCTCCTCATCCAGTTCGGCCAACAATGCTTCATCATCGGTGCGCATGCGCATGGCGCGCAAATCCGGGCGAAAATCAATGTCTTTCCGTGGCAAATCAAAACGATCCACCACCTCGCCGCCCAGTTCCTCGAACATCTGGACAAAGGCATCCGCCTCTTGCTCTGATGACGGGTCGCCCGCACCGATGACGACCATGCGATGCTCTCCCTGCTGCCATGCGCGAACGGCCATAAAGCGGGCCTGCATGGCCAGTGCCAGTGTATGTACAAACAGCATGGGTGAGCGTGGCGCCAGGCTTAGGCGATTGGTCAGACTGAGAATCGGAACACGGTCATGCAGATATGGCGTCAGTGCTGCCGCGCAATCACTGAGCAACGGCCCGAGAATTATATTCACACCTTCATTCGCTAACTGCTGGTATGCACTGACGCACTGACCGGCATTGCCCTCCGTATCGGCAATATGCAATGTGATTTGTCCACTGTCCTGTAATGAATCAAGTGCCAGACGCATGCCACGCAGTGCTTGTCCACCGAAGCGTTTATATTTCCCCGTCAAAGGTAGCAAGATACCGATGTTCACCGGATGTGTGATCCCGGCCGCCCATGTGGAGACCCGGGACGCCTCATCCGTACGGGGAAAATCTTGCTCCAGCCATGTGGACAGGGTCTGCACGGCAGCTATATCACCTGTAATCAAATGCGCCCGCGCCACATGCAGATAGAAGGCTTTACCCACGTTATCGCGCAACCTGCCTTCGTCCCGTAACCTGCCAACCATGGACATGGAGGCCCGGTTAGCCGCTTCCCTCAACCAGCCGTCACGCCGTCCCCCCGCAGAAAAGGCTGCGGAACGGGCAACGTTCAGAAACCATTGCACAGCCTCCCAATCCGGGCTCCGCCTGGCAGCAGCAGCACCCAGACCGGCGGCACGGTTGGCAATCTCCAGCGTTAACCGGGGGTGCAAAAGCGCTGCGGCGGTATGGGTCAGCACCAGAGTATCATCCTGATGTCCCTCCGCCCACTGGGCTATCCACATGTGTAAATAAGGAATCAGGGCGTGCTCAGGATAAACAGCCAACAATTTTTCAGCTTCGGTCATGGCCTGCTCATCATTTACAAGCAGCAGCAATTGTACCCGGCGGAAGCTGGCCTCCTCATTCAGGGGCGGTTGTGCCTCATTCGCCAGACGTTCGAGGCCGGCCAGGGCCCCCTCCATATTTCCTTCCTCAAACGCAAGGCTCATCAGAGCCTGAATGGATGCTGATGTTTTTGGCACCGACGCCATTTGAGTTATCGGCGGCACTGCCGACGGCTTGCCACGCGTTATTGCCTGAGGCTTTTTGGTGCCGCAGCCCGCGACCAGCAACAGCGCAAAACAAAGCATGACCGTTGCGGCCATGTGGCAAGCGGGATAACGTGTCCTCAACATGAACCCGCAGCCTAATGATAAGCATGCTCCCGGCCAACTGTTCGTTGTCGCCACGCCCATCGGCAATCTGGCCGACATGACCTACAGGGCTGTGGATACGCTGAAAAACGTCGATATGATTGCTGCCGAGGATACGCGTACAAGCCATCGCCTGTGCAAGCATTATGCCATCAAAACGCCAATGATTGCCTGCCACGAGCATAATGAATCCGCCATCATTCAGAAATTGTTGCTCCTGTTGAAAGCAGGAAAAAATATTGCGCTGATTTCCGACGCCGGTACGCCGCTCATCAGCGATCCGGGCTTTGTCCTGGTGCGCGAACTCCACCGCCAAGGTGTTCGCATTACACCCATCCCGGGACCGTGCAGTCCCGTTGCTGCTCTTTCAGCCTGTGGTCTGCCTACGGATCGCTTCACTTTTTCTGGTTTTCTGCCGCGTTCGGGTAAAACGCGGCGACAACGCCTCAACGAAATTGCCGATGCTGACATGACGCATATTTTTCTTGAATCCCCCAGAAGATTGTTGAATACACTGGATGACCTGATTGATCAGTGCGGTCCCGAACGGCAGGCATGCGTAGCACGCGAGATCACCAAACTGTATGAAACCTTTGTCTACGGCACACTGGATGAAGTGAAAAACAGACTGGGCGCAATAACCGTGCGTGGTGAAATTATCGTCATCATCGGCCCTTGTGAGGGTAGAAATATTACCAGCGACGAAGAAATTATCCTGATGCTGGAGCAAGAGAATATAAAAGAACTGCCTCCTTCCGCCCGTGCCAGACAGGTCGCCAATATATTAAATATTCCTCGCTCGCGGGCTTATACCTTGTTGATGAACGGTAAGAAATCATGAGTACAAAGAAAGGCCAGGATGCAGAGGAGAAAGCGGCCCGTCATCTGCGCTGGCACGGTTACACCATGCTTGACCGCAATGCCCGTGGAGGACGTGGTGAACTGGATATTGTGGCGCGCAAGGCCGATGTGCTCGCTTTCGTGGAGGTGAAGCGCCGCCCCAATCGGGAAGACGGTCTGCTGGCCGTGCATGTGGATAAGCAGGAGCGATTGCGCTCGGCAGCTTCGTCATGGCTTGCCCGGCATCCTGAATTTACACAATTGCAATGCCGTTTCGATTTAATCATCCTCATGCCCGGAAAATGGTTCTCGCGGATTGAACATTTGCGGGACGTGTTCCGGTAATTTACGGATGCTCTGAAAAAGTAAGATCATCCGTGCAGGCCATGAATGGCCTGCCAAAATCATGCGCGCAGGTGCTTGATTTTGTGAGCAAAGATAAAACCGCGCTTTTATCTTTGCGTACCGGAAAACTACAGGGGCGTAGTTTTCCGGACCTTCTTTAGATAGGATATGGCCCATGCAAAACACGACCAGTCAGATCATCCGGCAGGCTATCGAGGATGGCATTCAGTTGCGCCAACAGTGCGGTGAGTCACTCTCGGAACCTTTACTCAAGGCTGCCACGCTAATGCTGGATTGTCTGAAACAGAGAGGAAAAATTCTGGCATGTGGCAATGGAGGATCGGCTGCGGATGCACAACACTTTGCCGGCGAACTGGTCAATCGTTTTGAAACGGATCGTCCGGGGCTTGCGTCCGTCGCCCTGACCCATGACGCATCGGTGATTACCAGTATCGCCAATGATATCTCCTTTGATCAGGTGTTTGCGCGTCAGGTCGAAGCACTTGGAAATCAGGGTGACGTGTTACTCGCCATATCTACCAGTGGCAATTCGGCCAATGTCATTGCAGCAGCTGAAGCCGCCGCACTACGGGGGATGCCGGTCATAGCACTGACTGGAAAAGACGGCGGTAATCTGGGCCGTCAGCCCTCTGTGTCCGTGCTCCTGAATATTCCACACAACTCCACGCCACGCATTCAGGAAATGCATATTACCTGCCTGCATATTCTGTGTAGCCTGATTGATCATAACTTAAGGAATGGAGGAATATCATGAACCTGAAACCGCTCTCCTTCAGTAAACTGAAAACAATTCCGTTGGCCAAACGTAAAACCGACGCCGAAGATGAAGACTTTGGCGCACCATACCGGGCAAATGGAAGCTTCTCGGACTTTCTATGCAGCCTTCCCGGTATCGGTTCAGCACATGACCTGTTGGAATTGCGCGATACCATCGCATCCGCTCACCGGCGGAAAAAAAGTATTATTCTGGGCTGTGGCAGCCATGTAATGGATTCAGGATTGAGCCCTCTGCTCGTTCGTCTATTGGAACAGCGGATTGTTTCCGGCCTTGTCCTGACTGGCGCTGCCTTGCTACAGGACGTGGAAATTGCGTTGTCCGGGCATACGCTACGATCATACGATAGAGATATGGTGGATGGCGCCTGCCGCGTCACCGAAGAAACAGGCCGATTAATTAATGAGGCAATCAATTTCGGTGCAATCGAGGGATGGGGAATTGGCAAGAGCGTGGGAGAAAAGCTCATTGATGTGGAGCCGAATCACCTCGACCACAGCGTTCTGGCCACGGCATCGCGTTACGATATTCCAGTCAGCGTACACCCGGCCATTGGCGCCGATGCCTTCAACCTGCATCCGTCGGCGCATGGTGAATCACTGGGTGCCACCGGATTTATCGATTTCCGCTTGCTGGCAGCAATGATGGCCGAAGCCAGCGGTGGCATTATCCTCAATGTTGCTTCCAGCGTCGTTCTTCCACGGGTATTCATGCAGGCTTTGGATGCGGCGCGAAATCTCGGTAAAAAAATCGAAAAGCTAACGTGCGTGATTATTGATCCATCCGCCAGCGCTACTGCCGTAGCGGATGTGGCAGGGCGGCTCTCCCAGCCGGGGGGACGCGGTATCTGGCTACCGGGACCGGATGAACTGTTGTTGCCGCTGTTATTCGCCGCGGTACAGGATGCCTTGGGAGATGATATTGGCTAACCCGGATGATAACTCATGGAATCAGCGGGGGAAAAAGTTCCCGGTTCTACAATTCGCACTTCTGGCACTGCTTTGCGCTATTCTGGCGTATGCGCTTAGTGGTACGGCAGGCTAGAAAACCAAAATGCCCGGAAGGACATCCACAATGAATCGTCTTGTTTTATACGGTACTCTTCTTATTAGCGTTTGCGGCCTTTCGGGTTGTTTCGCCACGGCTCTGGTCGGCGGCGGTACGGCAACAAGCGATGCCGTTCACGATGAACGCTCGCTTGGCGAACATTTCGATGATGCTACGGTTTCCTCCAAAATTGATGCACGCCTGATCGCCGAAAAAGATATGCCATCACGCTGGATCAGCGCCGAGGTTATTGCCGGTAAAGTCCTGCTCACCGGCTACCTGCCCCGCCAGGAACAGATTGACCGCGCCGTTTACATTTGCCGCCATGTCAGTGGTGTGCGTTCAGTGCGCTCGGAAATCAAGCTGGGAGAACCCCCTGCCAGGGAACTGCTTTCGGACACCTGGGTTACGACCAAGGTAAAACGGGAACTGTTTAACGATGAGGAGGTATCGGGTTTTTCCGTGCATGTTGAAACTGTGGATGGCAAAGTGTATCTGCAAGGCATCGTTGGAAGCAGCCTTCAGCGCCAACGCGCCGCCACCCTGACCAAATCCGTCAAGGGTGTAACCAGCGTCGTTAATTTATTGCACATAAAAAACTAATGGTGAGAAGTGCCTGCACACCACCACCTGAGGCGCAAAAAAAACTTGCAGAATGGCGTTCACAGGGCAAACGTATCGTATTCACCAACGGCTGCTTCGACCTGCTGCATCCGGGCCATATTAATTATCTGGAGAAAGCCAGGGCACTTGGCGATGTGCTGATCATCGGCCTGAATGACGACGATTCCGTCCGTCGGCTCAAGGGCCCCACCCGCCCCGTCAATCCTTTGCCCGACCGCGCCATCATGTTAACAGCACTCAAGTCCGTGGATATGGTCGTCGCCTTCCCGGAAGACACCCCGCTGGAACTCATCAAATCACTGATGCCGGATGTACTGGTCAAGGGCGGTGATTACAAACCGGACAACATCGTCGGCGCCAAAGAGGTACGCGAAAATGGTGGGAAGGTCATCGTCATGCCGTTCGTAGATGGTCATTCCAGTTCGACATTGATTGCCCGTATTCGAAAATTGGATGTATGAAGACTTCTTTCCCCTGTTTAAACACAAATCGAAAGCTGTCAGCGGTGACTTGCTGGTAATTAGGGCCTGTTCACATTAAATCCCGGATTACCGAAATAAAATGACTGAGCCACTGCATATTGTTGCCGATGGGCATATCTGGGGCGTGGAAAGCGCTTTTTCCACACTGCCCGGGTTCGATGTGACACTGCGCGTGCTGGAACACAGGGATATTTGCCGCGAGGCGCTACAGGATGCCGAGGTTCTATTGACACGCTCCTCGACCAGGGTCAACGCTAACCTGCTGGAAGGAACGCCTGTCCGGTTCGCTGCCACAGCCACCATCGGCGATGATCACTTTGACAAGACCTGGTTGGCAAACCACGGCATTGCCTTCGCCAATGCCGCCGGAAGCTCCACCGGTTCAGTCATCGAATACATGATTACGGTTCTGCTGGATCTACATGCCCGTGGCCTGATTGCCATTCCCGGTACATCTATCGGCGTCATCGGTGCAGGCCGTATCGGAGGAGCGTTGGCAAAGGTTTGCAGGGCATTGGGGATACGGACACTTATCAATGACCCGCCAAGAGCACGCGCCGAAGGCGATGCAGGGTTTTGTTCTCTGGACGAATTATTGGAACAGGCTGATGTGTTGACGCTGCATACACCGCTCATTCCGGCAGGTGAAGATTGCACGTTTCATCTGCTGGATGCGGCGCGGCTATCATGTTTCCGGGGCAAGGGCATCATCAATGCCGGACGCGGCGCATGCGCGGATAATACCGCACTGGTGAACTGGCTGGATGGCGATACAGAACGCTTTGCCGTGCTGGATTGCTGGGAGAACGAGCCCGCCCCTTTGCACCGGCTTTTGACGCATCCGCAACTCGTGATTGGTACGCCGCACATCGCCGGGCATTCGCTTGATGGTAAGGCGGCCAATACGCAATATGTATACAACGCCCTGTGCCGCTGGCTGAAAACCATGCCCGAATGGAATATGCAGGATCACCTGCCGCCACCCGATGTGCCCATTGAAATTACTTGCACGAGCAATCCATGGTGCGACCTGTTTGCTGCGGCAACCCGGCTATATCCCATAGGTGCTGATCACAAAGCGATGCGTGCGTGGGGAAATTTGCCCGATTCCGAACTCCCCGAAGCCTTTACCACTTATCGCCGCCATTATCCGGTACGCCGGGCGTGGGAGCATGTTCCCGTCCGTTTTGCCAGGGCTAATCAGACATATGTCGATCAGCCCCTCCGGAAACTGGCACAGGCGCTGGGCATGAATATTGTATAGCATTCAACAATGAGCGTCTCAAAAGATAATCTGGTCTGGATGGACCTTGAAATGACCGGCCTCGACCCGGAAACTGACACCATCCTGGAAATCGCCACCATTATTACAGATAAAAATCTCAACATCCTCGCCGAAGGGCCGAGCATTGCTATCCACCATGATAAACAGGTGCTGGACAACATGAACGAATGGTGCAAAAAACAGCACGCAGCATCAGGGCTCTCCGGCCGGGTGCTGGCTTCAAGGATTTCGCTGGCGCAGGCTGAAGCCGAAACGCTCGCCTTTATCCGGCAATATGCTATTGAGCGTACCGTTCCTCTGTGCGGTAACTCCATTCATCAGGACCGGCGTTTTCTGGCTCGCTATATGCCGCAGATGGAAGCATATCTCCATTACCGCATTGTCGATGTCAGTACGATTAAGGAACTGGCAAAGCGCTGGTATCCGGAAATCAAACCTCCGGTTAAAAAAGGGATGCATCTGGCCATGGATGACGTGCGAGAATCCATCGCGGAACTGCGCTATTATCGTGAGCGGCTGTTTGCAACGAAATAAGCTCTGCTTATCATCGGTTTTATGCTTTTCAATTATCTCTGCTAGCCCGGATTTTTCATGAAAAAGTT
>CAZEMN010000089.1:0-7845 GCA_964513335.1 uncultured Zetaproteobacteria bacterium
CAACCAGAGCGGTAACCGTGGTGGCTATCAGAGCGGTAACCGTGGTGGCTATCAGGGCGGTAACCGTGGTGGCTATCAGAGCGGTAACCGTGGTGGCCATCAGGGCGGCAACCGTGGTGGCCATCAGAGCGGTAACCGTGGTGGCCATCAGGGCGGCAACCAAGGCGGTAATCAGGGCGATTAGGTAGTAAAAGGGGTCTGTCCAAAGATTGTATCGAAAAGCTTGGCGCGAGTCTTTTGCATTTGCCCCCATATGTCTAGGTCGGATTGTTTTGTAGCGATGTCATCAAGGCCTTTGAAGCTGCCACCGGGCTCCGCATCAAACAGTGATTTGAGGTTGTCGTAAGGTGTCATCATGTCCTTCTGACGATAGTGTTTTTCTGTTTTTCCTTGCTGTTCGTTTCGATGGTCGGGAAGTGGCAGGGTCGGTGAAAGTTGATGCAGAGATTGAGACGTTCCCAATTGAATGCGTCCATGAGTTCAGCATGTTGTTGCGGGATATGGGCGTAGCCGAAGGCCTTGCGCACGACGGCGTTATTCTTGCTCTCGGCCAGAGCGTTATCGTTGGAATGTCTGGGCCGGTATTTGGTCAGATGAATCATCAGGCCGTTTAGTATCTCCGCCACTTTGTAATTGATGTATTCGGAACCGTTCTCCGCATGGAATCCCTTGATGAGAAAGGGAAGCTGCTCAAGCAGGGAGCGCAGGGCCGGTAGCATGAACTGATCGTTGATACACATTTCACGGTAACAACTATGTCCCACTGCGTGACCTCATCTACTGAATTGATGTGATACACGCCTTTCCTGCCATCCATATCACCCTTATGAACGGAATCCACTCGAAAATGGCCGGACTCACCATTCAGGTAGGTAATAAATAAAAGCTGGAGGGCTGGTCTAGCGGATCAGGGTGGCTGGTGCCGTCAGGCGCCCCGTGTCGTAAATGGATTAAATGGGTAAACACCTTCGAACTGATAACGATGGGCCAAAAATAATCTGGGTGATCTTCCTGATTGTGTTTGTTGGCCAAACAACGCACTTAAGCATCTTAGGCTCCTCGTAAACCGTTTGCGACTGTGCCAGAGCGACGATCCAGCAGATACAACACTACCGGCAGCACGAGCAACACTAGTGGAAATTGCGCCATCAACCCAAACACAATCGCAATGGCCATCGGCTGCAACATGGCTGTACCTTCGCCCAGCGCTAGCGCCAGTGGCATCAATGCCAGCATCGCCGCCAGGCTGGTCATGGCGATGGGGCGAAAACGGTTGCGGCCAGCCTGAATATAATCTTGTAACCGGTGTGCATTCGGCAGGCTGATACGGCGAAATTCCGAGTAGTAGAAAATAGCAGTTTCGGTAACGATGCCAATGATCATGGTCAGCCCCATCATGGATGTGATATTCAACTCAGTACCGGTCAGCCACAGACCGAGAAATACCATCCCCATAGCCAACAGCGGCATACTCAAGATGGCTAACGCCGCCCTAAAACGTTCATAAAGAAACAAAAGTAGAACAAACACCAGCGCCACAGCGGCGGCAAACACCTGCATCAAGCCACGAAACGCCTTCTGCTGTTGCAGGTAGAGTCCGCCCAATTCCACCCGGACCTTCGGCGGAATGATGCTGGTTGCCAGCAAAGCCTTGACCTCGCGCATCACCGACCCCATGTCACGTCCACTGATACGCCCGGTAACAGCCACCATGCGTTTGAGATTTTCCCGCGTGATCTGTGGCTGACCGGTGATCGGGGTGAGGGAAGCGATCCGCTTGAGCGGCAGCCAGTGCCCATCGGGCGCCTGCAATGGCAGGCGATTGAGTTTATTGATGGTATCACGCTCCCCGGCAGGTGACCACAGACGCACGCCGATCATCTTTTGTCCCTGTCGCACGCTCGTGGTCACCCGACCGGCCAGCAGGGTGTTGATCTGGCGGGTGACCAGAGCCGGATCCAGCCCCTCCAGTGCAGCCTTGGCGCGATCAACCTTGATGACCAGCGAATCTCCGGCAATGACAATGCCGTTGCGCACATCCACCACGCTGTTAATACGCGCCACTGCTGCGGCCACTTTGGACGCCAGTCGGTCCAGCGCCCCGGCATCATCACCGAATAGCTTGATCTCAATGGGTTGGGGCACCGAGGTTAAATCACCAATCAGGTCTTCCATCAGCAAGGCCAGATCAATATTCAGTGCCGGAACATTCGCGTGGATGCGTTCACGAACATCGTCCATGACCTTATCAATTCCCCGCCGCGGCAGCGGCTTCAAACGGACAAGAAAGTCTCCCTGATTGACTTCCGTAATAAAACCGCCAAGCGAAGCACCGGTCCGACGTGACCAGGTATCCACTTCAGGAATTTGCTTCAGAATGGCTTCAACCTTTGTCAGCAAACGATCCGTTTCCGCTAGCGACGTGCCCGGCGGAGCGATATAATCGAGTGCGAAACCACCCTCATCCATGTGCGGCATGAAGCCGCTGCCAACGTTCCGATAGCCCACGTATCCGGCCAGAACCAGCGCAAAAATGACCGGAATCAAGATGCCCGGCCGATGCAACAAACGGCTCAGCATAGCAGTATAGACCCTGAGTGTTTTTTTCTGCCAGCGGCCTTCATCTTCGCCCCCCGTATCCTGCTGACGCAAGACAAGCGCCGTCAACAGCGGCACGGCCAGCCATGCAACGATAAAAGACACAAGCAGCGAGCAGGCCATGGTCATCGCCAGTGCCTTGAAAAAGGCTCCGGTGACACCGCTTAGAAAGGCCAGCGGGATAAAAACAATAATGGTCGCCATCGACGACCCAGCCAGCGGATGAAAAAGTTCGGCGGCCGCCCGCATAATCTCCTGTTCATGACCTCCGGTATCCTCCGGACGGCCACGAACGCGTCGGATGATCTGTTCGATCATGACGATGGCATCATCAATCACCAGTCCCACCGCAGCCGCTATGCCACCGAGCGTCATGATATTGAAGCTAAAGTGAAACAGGTCGAGTAACAGCACTGTTATGGCGAACACGGCGGGCACGGTGATCAGGGCTACCAGCGTGATTCGCACATTGCGCAGAAAGGCAATCAGCACCAGCGCCGCCAGTCCAATGCCGATAAAAATGGCATCGCGCACGCTTTTAACGGAAGCCTGAATCAACTGACTTTGGTCATACCAATTTTTAACATGAATATTGGCCGGTAGTTTGTGTTGCAATACTGCAAGTTGGGCACGCACATCCGCCGCAATTCGCACGGTATTGCCGCCTGGCTGCTGATACACCATGAATAATACCGCATCGCGGCCGCCCGCTGTCACACGCAGCCATTGTGGCTGAATATCCCGTGTCACCGCCGCCACATCCTCCAGTTCAACAATACCGTTACTTCCGTTCTTAAGGACAGTGCGGCGAATGGCTTCAAGGCTGTCAAACCTCGTATCTGCAACCGTCAGAAATAATTTATACCTGTCTTCCACGCGCCCTACCGCCGTCAGCACATTGCTCGCGGCAAGGGCACCCGCCACCTGTTGCAGGCTGATGCCAAACGCACGCAGGCGATCCGGGTCCAGGGTGACACGATATTCCCTCAGCTTGCCGCCGAGAATACCTATCCGGGCCACACCGTCGATACCGGAAAGCAAAGGCGTGATCCGGAATGTGGCGAGATCGCGCAGCTTCACCTGTGAAACCTGTGTTGATGTTAGACTATAGGCCAGCACGGGAAAAACGGTGGGATCCATGCGCCGCACCGTGAAGCTCGCGCCGGGAGGAAATTGTGCCTGAATCTGATTGAGGGCGGCGTTGACCTGCAATGCAGCAGTATAAGTGTCTGTTCCCCAATAAAAATTGACGGATATATCGGCACTGCCACGGCTCGTGTTCGAACGGATGTTGACCACACCGGGCACCGAACGGATTGCCATTTCCGCCAAACGCGTAAGTTGGACCTCCATCTGCTCAGCCGGCCGGTCACCGGCATTGAGTGAAACAACAACGCGCGGAAATATGACCTGCGGAAACAGACCGACCGGCATCTGAAAAGCGCGCGTGGCACCCATCGCGGCAAGGAGCAACAGCAGGATCAGCAGTGAGCGGCGATGATTCCGGAACCAGGCTGAAAGATTCACCGGCCCGTATTTACCTTCACGCTATCGCCATCGCTTAATTCGGCCACGCCTACCGTCACGACCGATTCTCCCTGTTTGAGGCTGCCGTCCAGCACCACGTATCCGCCTTGTTCCAGCAACACCCGCACTTGTACGCGCACGGCCCTGCCCTTCTCCACCCGCATGACATAGGCGGATTGCTTCTCGCCATACATCACTGACTGCCGGGGAACAATCAGCGCACGGGGAAACAAGCGACCGCTGACATCCGCCGATACCGTCATGCCGGGGAGAAAAGGTTTCGTTTGAGCCCCGGAAAGCCGTACCAGAATATCCACAAGCCGGGTTTGTGGATTGACGGCACGCAGGACTTTATCCACGGATGCCGTAACGCGAAGATCAGAACCCCAGGCCGGATAAATTCTGGCCGAATTACCGGCATTGACCCATCGTATATCCTCAGGCTCAACACCTAGAATTACCTTTAAGTGTCCCGGACGCCCCAATTGCATCAGCGTTACTGCCGGAACTGTGCGTTCTCCTGCCTGCACGGCAACCGACGCAACCACGGCATCAAACGGAGCGTGAATCACATGTAATGATTTACCAAGCCCTTTTTCCCGGAGTTGCCGCAATTGCGCGCGGCTGTCCGTCAATGCCTTTTCGGCGGCGGCCAACTGTGATTGTGTGGCTAGCTGATCGGACAGCAAACGTCGGATACGCGCCAACTCTGTTTGCGCAAATCCGGCTGCGGAAACAGCTTTCTGATAGGTGGATGCTGCGGCAGGATCCACCACGATTTCTGCCAGCGTCCGCCCCTTCCTGACAAATTCGCCTGCCAGCACAGGCAGGCGAATAATCTGTCCGCCATAAGCCAGACTGATGTTTTTCATCCATGCCTCGTCAAAGCTGGCCCGTCCATACACATGGAGTGATTCATTCACATCCTTGCGTGTGACGCTTTCGATTATCACCTGATGAACAGTCGCCTCTTCTTCGGCAACCGCCATGCCGATACCCTGAATCCATAAGGACGCCGCCAATATGTAAAAATACTTCAAGGATTCACCCCCTCTGAATATTGTTGTGTGTGGGTTATCAGGGTTCCCGTCAGGGTGTCCAGTGCGATGGTCTGTTCAAGCAACGCCTGTTCAAGGGTAAGGCTTCTAATCTGCTGGGAAAAATAGGCATTGCGCAGGGTAGTGAAGGTCAGCATATCAATTTCACCGGCCTTGAGCGCATTTGCCATACGCTTTACCGTCACTTCCAGTTCCGGCAGACGGGAGATCAACGCCTGCCACTCATCAAAGGCAAGGCCCTGATCCTTCGCCAGTTTGCTCGCCTGCACATACGCTGATGTAAGTTGATCGTGATATTCCGCGCGCAAACGTCCGCGCGTGGCGCGAGCCACGGCGACGTTGCCCCGGTTTCCATTCAGCAGAGGGAGGTTCAGGTTAACAAACGGCCCCAATGTCCAGATGCCTCCCGTGTCGCGCAGGCGGTTGGCACCAATGGTGAAACTTGGAAACTGTGCCAATATCTGTTCGCGCACGCTTGCCTCCTGAGCCTCGTACCCGGTCTGCAACGCAAGCAAATCCGGACGATGCTTGCCGATGGAAGAAAGCAGACGGTGCAACACACGCCCCTCCGGCGGTCGGACAAGCAATGACTCAAGGCCGACGGATGGCATTGAGAGCGGGAGTCGTACGGATGGCGCCACGCCAATCAACCGGGTTAAACCATGGATGGTGGCATTATATTGGCGTCTGGCCTCCATCCACGCCGCGCGTGCATTCATCATTGGCGCCAGTGCAAGCCCTTCCTGATCCAGAGTGGCATTGCCCTGACTTAACGCCGTTTTCTGCCCTTCCCAAGTGTGCCGGGATTGCAGATACTGATCGCGCATGACTTCCATTTGCCGCCGTTGAATCAGGGTGCGGCGATAAAGCATGCGGGCCTGCTGGATGACCTGCCATTCCTGCCACAGGACATGAAACCATGTGGCGCGCGCCCGTTGGATGGCCACACTTCTTCTGGCTCCGCGCGTGAGCAGGGACTGAAGATCAAACCCAAGCCCGAAGTTGTAGCCGGTCATGAGTGAGGAGTCGTTGCTGGTGGGCAAATCAAAAGACGTGCTGAATTGCGGGTCGGGCAGCAATCCGGCCTTGATGAGCCGGGCCTGGGTCTCGCCCATTTGCATGCGCGCGGCACGTAAATTCGGGCTGTTCAACACGGCAAGCAGGGATATTTCCACTTCATCCAAATCGTCATCCGCATTCACGGTGCGATCCCGCCACGCTTGGGGTAGTTCGGTATGTCCGCCCCCTTTGACTTGCAATTGCAGTTGTCTAAGTGACGGAGCAAGGCTGGGCGATAGATCCAGAGGCTGGGGGTGATAGGTGGCGCAGGCGCTCAGCAACAAGCCCGTTCCGACACATGCGCTCGATAGTTTGGCTTGGCACCATCTCGTCAGCATGACCCCTCGCGCCAAATTTATGCTCAACGTTCCTTGGCGGTTACGCTTACGCCCAGATCATATACCAGGTGGCCGCCATGCCAGGCCGTGATCAGCAGAACAACAAAAACTGCCACGCCAGTCAGCCAGAAGCCCCAGCTTACCTTCATGGATGGTTCTTGGACTTTGAACAGCCAGCCTCCCGCTAGCGCCATCAGTACAAGTAGGGTGGCACTGGCTTGGCCCAGATATTCATGGCTTTCCAGTAGCGAAAGTTTCACCCCGGAAGCAACAGCCTTATCCAGCGCCATATCGCCAAACATGGCAGCGGTAACTGCGGTGACCGCCGCCAACGCCAGCAGCCCTATAGTGAAACTCTGGGCACAACCTTGGCAAAACAGACCCTGCCCCCTGATCAGGGCATAAAACTGAACCCCCAAAACCACCGGAAACAGGGCCAGTGGAAAATGCACCAGCATGGGGTGAATGTGGGCAATATCAATGATCATAATTTCTCCACTGTATTTTTCTTGAGATTTCCATAGTTCAAAATGTTTACGAATACTATGTCTACAATGTTGCCGGAAGTTGCCCGTAACATGACCATTTGGTCATGTTCCAGACATGTTATGACTATGTTGGGCATGCACGGTTTGCGTAGGATTGAAAGACTGCTGCGTGCGCACAAACATCCCATACAATATTTACGCTATTCATCGTCTTCTGGCGGATACCGGACGAGAATATGAAACAGCGTTCCAGAGATAAAAAATGTGATTTTTGCATTACCTCGAATGTCCCAAAATGATCGTGCGAGATCATCAAGCTGGGAATTGCCCTGTTGGCCAGGAAAATGGGAATAAAAATTTACCGGGTGATGTGGACAACCAAACATCACTGGCGCATCACTGGATTATGGGACCATTTATATTTTCAAAACTCTGCACCACAGGTGTGTTTGGGGAGCCGTTACTTATCGGTGCGAATGCAGATGAAACCAAAAGTCTGACTCGCATCCAGCCCGCCATAGAAGTAGAATTCTGTGGGCAGCTTCGGCCAAACAGTCCCTACCCTTTGGTCAAATCCATTTCACTTTCTCAACTCTGTCCACAAAGTCCAACAGTTGGTTGGACAACTTTATGGTTTGTGCCGGTTTGTGTTCTTTCTCAATTTCGCCGATCAAACGCCCCCCCTGCATGACGAGTGTTTTATTACGAAAGTTTTTGATTAGATCTTTGCTAACCCGTTGCCAGGTGTTTGCCAGATCGGCACGCCGAACATTCAAT
>CAZEMN010000090.1:0-4269 GCA_964513335.1 uncultured Zetaproteobacteria bacterium
ACGATGGGACGCTCGATCAGAATGGGATGTTCCACCATCAGCCTGATCTGCTCCTCGCGGGGCAGGTCATGGCCCTTGATGAACTGCGCGTACTCAGCTTCTCCCTTGCGCATTAATTCTTCTGGTTCCTTGCCCAGCATGGTGAGAATTTGCTCAAGTTCGGCCTCGGAGGGTGGATTTTTCAGGTATTCGATGATGTCGGGGTTAATATTGCGTTCCTCCAGCAGCGCCATGGTGGCGCGGGATTTGGAACAGCGGGGATTGTGATAGATGGTGACGGCCATAAAGCCTCCTGTGGAAATACCTATTGAAGATAAAGTTGCAACAAGCTGATGATATGCTCAATGGTTCGCAACAGTGTCATGATACAGGTTCTAATGATGCATATTTTAGCATCAAACGCTTGGTTCCGGCATGGCGGAATTGTACGGAAACGCGTGTGGCATCGCCCGCTCCCTCCACGCCGAGCACCACGCCCTCGCCGAAACTGGGGTGACGGACGGTAATGCCAATATTAATTCCCCCGGACTGGTGTACAGGCGCAGGGATAGTTTGCGCTTCATCGCGTTGCAGCACATCGGATGATAACGTAGCGATGAAGCGGCTGGGCAATGGAAAAATCATATCACCAAACATGCGGCGCATGCGTGCGGACGTAAGTAGCAAACGGTTTTTGGCCCGTGTCACACCTACATACAGCAAACGCCGCTCCTCGCTGATGCCCGACTCTCCTTCATCCAGCGCCCGCTGATGCGGCAGCAGCCCGTCTTCCACGCCAGCCAGCACCACCGTATCGAACTCCAGACCCTTGGCCCGGTGCAGGCTCATCAGGGCCACAACATTATCGTCCTGTTGATTACGGTGATTTCTTTCATCATGCATATCCTCAGCACTTTGCAGCAGTGCTGCGCGATCCATGAACTCGATGGGTGGCATGTCCCCGGTTGCGGCCGCAGTGATAAAATCCTGTAAGGCGCCGATGTTTTCCATGCGGGACTCCGCTTCCAGTTGTCCCTGCCCCTTGAGGCTTTCCACATAACCGCTGGCTTCCAGCAGTGCGCCCATGCCCATATCTGGCGTTTTTTCGGTTGTTTTACGCTGTTCGATGATGATGCGCGCCAGTGGTACAAGTTTGGCAGCAGGGCCTGCGCCACCATTTTCAGCAATTTCATCCAGCCAGTCAGCTGCACGCAGGCCCGAGGCGGTAAGCATTTGTAAAATAGCCTCCTGGCCCACCGCACCAATGCCACGTTTGGGTTTGTTGCATATGCGGAGCAAATGCATGGCATCGGCACAGCGGTGCAGAATCGCCCAATAAGCCAGCGCATCCTTGATTTCCATACGCTCAAAAAAGCCCATGCCGCCAATAACCCGGTAGGGAATATTTTCCTCACGTAAGCGTTGTTCAATGGGCAGGGACTGGCGGTTCGAGCGATAGAGCACGGCCAGTTCATTCCACAGCGCACCGGCATCGTGCCGCTGCTTGAGGAAGGCGGCAATGCGCCGCGCTTCATCGTATTCGTCATTGCATACCATCCATCGTGGCATGGCACCCGCTTCACGTGTTGGTTTGAGTGCCTTCTCATGACGATGGGGATTGGATTCAATGATGGCATTGGCCAGTTCGAGAATAGCGCCGCTGGAACGGTAATTCTCCTCCAGCCGGTGAGTGTCCGCCCCGTTCCATACCTGTTCAAAATCCAGAATATGACGCACATCGGCACCACGCCAGCCATAAATACTCTGATCGTCATCACCGACTACGGTCAGATTGCGATGCTCGCGGCATAGCAGTAACAGCCATTGGTGCTGGGCCGGATTGGTGTCCTGATATTCATCCACCAGCACATAATCGAAACGGGTACGTATCACGGTGGCCACATCCTCGTGATCGCGCAGCAGTATCACCGTATTGAGAATCAGATCGGAGAAATCCATGCGCTCCAGTTGTTTCAGCTCTGTTTGATACGTGGCATAAAGCTCGCGCATGTCTATGTCATTCCACGCTTGTTCGGGTGCTTCGGCAGGCAGCAGTCCTGCATGTTTGCAGTGCTCGATCCAGCCGGTGAGATAGTTGGGATGCAGTTTGTCCGTATCAATATTGCGCGCTTTGAGCAGGCGTCTGGTCAGTGTCTTCTGATCATCGGCGTCAATTACCTGAAACGATTTCGGATAGCCGAGTACGGCTGCATGGCGGCGCAGAAAACGCAGTGAAATGGCGTGGAATGTGCCGGAAACTACGCCGCCGCCATCATCACCAATAAGCTGGGACAATCGTATTTTGAGTTCGGCGGCGGCCTTGTTGGTAAACGTTACGGCCAAGATGCGGTGGGGCGGAATGCCACGACGGGCAATCAAATGGCCGACACGATGAATGATGGTGCGTGTCTTGCCGGAACCGGCACCGGCGAGAATCAGCTGCGGACCATCCCCCGCCTGTACGGCTGCTTCCTGTGCCGTGTTAAGTTGCATCAGTGTGTCTGCTCGCCATGTTTAACAATCAGCTTGTGGTAGGTGGAGAATACTGCGTTGCGTGAGAGCACGCCCAGCACTTTGCGGGGATTGTCTTTTGATACCACGGGTAACTGCTCGAACACTGCCTGATCGAAAATGTGGATGGCGGTAAGCAGGCTGTCGTGCTCGGAGATGGTTTGCACATTACGGTTGGCTATTTCCGAGGCAACGGTGAGCTGGTCCATGCTGGAATCCAGCAACCATGGCTGAAGGTCGGCGAAGCTGATGATGCCCAGCATGTTTTCATTATCGTCCATGACAACGACACATCCCTTGCCGGAATCCACATAAACCTGTTTGAGTTCCGCCAGACGTGTATGTTCGTGTACGCTGGGAATAGGCCGCCAGGGGATTCGTGTCACCCTGACCGCGCGCAACCACGACTGCTCCAGTCCCCAACCCGTTTCGATTCCGTGTTCTGCCAGCGCCTCGGTAAACACCGATTCGCGGCCAAATATGCGTTTGGTCAGCGTGGCTACAATGCAGGCAGCCATTAGTGGCAGCATGATGTGGTAATCTGATGTTAATTCGAACACCATGATCATGATGGTGATCGGCGCCTGCAAGGCGGCAGCGGTTAAAGCACCGCTGGCCACCAGAGCGTACGCTCCGGAACTTTCGGTGAAGGCAGGTGAAATATCATGGACAATGCCGCCGAACAGGCCTCCTGCCATGGCTCCCAGAAAAAGAGCCGGACCCAGCAAGCCGCCGGGAAAGCCCGCGGAGAAGCTGATCACCGTAGCCAATAGCTTGCTAAACAGAATAATGGCGAGAAAGGCGCTGACAGGCAGCATCAAGCCAAGCAATACAGGATCTATTTTTTCAAGCAGTACCGATCCGACGGTACCGTAGCCGATGGACATGATCTGTGGAACCGCCAGGCCCAGCACGCCGATGGCGGCGCCTGCTATGGCGGGCCTGAAAATCCGGTTTGGAATGTGGCGGATTAGGAAGATACGCGCGGGGGCCAGTGTTTTGATTAGAATGGATGCAATCAGGCCACAAAAAATACCAATAGCAACATATACCCATATCTCCCAACTGCTAACCAAATGATATTCGGGGATAATAAAAGCGGGAAAATTGCCCAGTTCAGACCGTGAAATGACCGTTGCCATGACAGAAGCAATGACGATTGGGCTGAAAGTGGCCATGGCGTAGTCCGCCAATATAACCTCGGTAGCGAACAACACGCCCGCGATGGGGGTGTTGAATGAAGCGGCGATACCCGCAGCCACGCCGCAGCCAATCAGGGTTCGTATTTGTTGTTCTGTCAGTCCCAGCCAGTGTCCGATCTCCGATGCGATGACCGCTCCCAGAGCCACGGTCGGCCCTTCACGACCCAGGCTTGCACCGCTGCCTATGCTAATGGCCCCGCCAATTGTTTCCGTGACCATTTGCTTGCGGTTGATGCGGCCACGGTGTTCCACGAGATCGGCCAGCACGCCGGCAACACCGCGAAAATCGCCTTTTTTGAGCAAATGCGCATTGATCCATCCGATCAGCAAGCCAGCGATGGTCGGAGCCAACAGATAAATATACCAGGGAAGGCCGCCAATCGTTTTATCCCATGCGGTTTCTCCTGTCCAGAGACTGGAAACCCATTCTATTCCATAGCGCAGTAGCAAAGCAGCATAAGCGGCAATTACGCCAACACCGATCGCCAGAACGCTGAGATACAGTATATCCTGGCTTTTCAGCCATGCGAGGCCGTTTCTGTTCAGTTGCCTGAATCTGGTTCGCGTGGAAATAAGG
>CAZEMN010000090.1:4369-7755 GCA_964513335.1 uncultured Zetaproteobacteria bacterium
TACCTGGGGCTGCCGGTGCTGACGCAAACCTTTGGCCCGTGGGCGCAGTCCGTGGCCATTCCCTTCGATCTGTTTGCCAGCACGCCCCTGCTGTTCACGGTGGGCATCATGCTGGCCCGGCACTACGGTAATCATACCGGTGGCGCCCATGCCCTGATTGAACTGGCCCGGGTTCCGGCATTGTGGGCGGCGTTGGGCGGTTTGCTTCTGAGTATGATGCATATGCCCATGCCTGCATGGCTGGATGAGGCACTGGGCGTGCTGGGTGCGGCAGTCGTGCCGTTGATGTTGCTGTCCATTGGCATGGCGCTGCGCTGGCAGTCCGGCTGGCTGAGTAAAATACCGATACTCATGCCCATGTTGCTGATTCAACTGGGGTTGATGCCGCTGATTGTGTGGGGAGCAAGCATAGGCGTTGGCATGCCGGAGCGATTGCTTGCACCGAGTGTGATTGAGGGTGCCATGCCCTGCATGGTGCTGGGGTTGGTGATTTGCGACCGTTTCAAGCTGGATTCCACCTTGTATGCCGAGGCAGTAACGGTTTCGACCGCTCTTTCCCTGCTCACGTTGCCGTTGTGGCTTAAAATCATTACGTAAACATCCATGCCAGAAATGCATATCGACCAAGCTTGCCGAGCGTTACCAGAATCAGAAATACCCATATCGGGCTGCGCAACAGGCCCGCAACCAGACACAGCGGATCGCCAATAACCGGTAGCCATGCAAACAGCAGGGAAGGCTGCCCGTATTTTGTAAACCAGCGCTCGGCCTGTGCCACTCTGGCTTCGTCCATGCGTAGCCATCGTTTGTGCACTGCTTCATTGCCGAGTCGGCCCATACCGTAGGTAATCGTGCTGCCAAGCACATTGCCGATGGTGGCAATAGCGACGATTGCGTATGGATTGGCACCTTCGTTCAGCCGATAGAGCAGTAACGCCTCCGACCCGCCGGGAAACAGCGTCGAGGAAATCAATGCCGAAAAGAACAACGTCCAGTCCATGCTGCTATGCTATATCTATGTCCCGCAATCCACAGCCATTTACATATCAGACGCCGTGGGGCGCGATTACGCTTCAACTCAAAGGCGGTGTGTGTCACGGCATACGGCTGGAGGCAGGCGATGCGCCTGTGTGTCCAAAGCAGCACCCTGTTGCGCAATGGCTGGATAGTTATTTTTCCGGCAATAAGGGTGCGGTTTTGCCATTGATGGCGGCTGCCCGCACGCCATTCCAACATCGCCTTCGGCATGCACTGCTGGAGATTCCCATGGGCCACACGCTTACTTACGGCGAACTGGCAAAGGTATTGCATTCCGGCCCGCGCGCGGTCGGTCAGGCGCTTGGTGCCAATCCGGTTCCCATCCTGATTCCCTGCCATCGCATTGTCGCAGCAAACGGGCTGGGTGGTTTTTCCTGCGGGCTGGAATGGAAAAAGAGGTTGCTTGCATTTGAACGCGCCCTTTAAGCTGCTAGCGTAAGGAAAATTTACTGAAGAGGTGACTTATGAGCACAGCAACAGCACGACATATTCTGGTTAGCAGCGAAGATCAATGTAACGAACTCAAGACTCAGATTGAGGAAGGTGCAGATTTCGCCGAACTGGCCAAACAGCATTCCAGTTGTCCGTCCGGGAAGAGTGGCGGCGATCTGGGTGAATTCGGCCCCGGTATGATGGTGCCGGAGTTTGATAAGGTTGTATTCTCCGCCGATGTGAACACGGTGCAGGGCCCTGTGCAGACGCAGTTTGGTTATCATCTGCTGGAAGTCACCAGCCGTAGCGACTGAGAACGCCGACTTAAATCGAAACAAACGGGGCGCTGTCATGGTGCCCCGTTTGTTGTTGGTTATTTCGTCGGGAAATCCCTGAATGGTACTTCGATCTCGCCGGAAACGGTGGCGGATACCTTACTTTCGCCGGAACTGAGCGCCGGTGCCGCTTCGGCCTTTGAAGCCATCATGGCCAGTCCACGTACCGGATAAACCGGACGAGTGGCATTGGTTTGCAGGCGAATCACACGAAAGCTTTTTGCATCCAGTCCCCTGGCTATATCTCCGGCCTTGCGGCGGAATTTACGGATGGCCTGTAGCTGCAACGCATCCTGTGCATCATTCATGGTTGGAGAACTCACCCGGAATTGCAGCCCTGAAAGTTGCGCCCCGGCTTTCTCGATATCATCCAGCCAGTTTGGCACCGCATCCAGCTTCGTGCTGGTAATCGTGCCGGTTTGCACCATGCGCCAGCCGGTTCGTTCCCGTTTGCGCGTGGTTGGATGGTATTCCCATACCGGTTCCAGCCGACGGCTGGTGGTTGTCAGTTTGACATCGCTCTCGCTTTCCAGGCGTTGCTTGATGCGCGCGCTGATCCGGTTCACTTGCTGGCGCAATGGAGCGGATTGCCTGCCTTCGGCCTGCACCCGGAATTGTACGGCCACCTCATCGTTGGCCAATGCGGTTTCAGCCATGGCAGACAGCGAAACACGCGTACCTTTCGCGTGATTGCTTTCCGCCTGCACCCAGGCAGGTGAGATAAAGAGCAGCGTGAGAACGAGCAGATATCGCATGCTCCGAGTATGGAAGCCGATGTGAGCATTCGCAAGCACTCCACTTTTGACGAATAGGCCACTTCGGCGCACATTGCGTTTCTTAAGGGGGCAACACGGCATTTCATTCCATGTTTTGCCTTTGGTGCAATATTGTGAAAACCACCTACAGGAACGA
Organism: uncultured Zetaproteobacteria bacterium; assembly: GCA_964513335.1. GTDB lineage: Bacteria > Pseudomonadota > Zetaproteobacteria > Mariprofundales > Mariprofundaceae > JAUZQZ01. Next base: position 7,087 of record CAZEMN010000090.1, read on the forward strand.
ATAGATGGGATGACAATTGTCATATGCGTTAGTAGGCACAATAAATGGAGGTCTTGGACGATGGCAGCATTTTATTTGTTTCGATTGAAAGTATATCTACCAAAGCAAAAGCCGCTTTATCACCCTGATATAACAAGGCGTAAATTCATTGAATCTTTGATCACCAAAAAGCCTTCTGAAGAAATTCGGCGAGGATATGTATGGCACATTGGGAATGTTAGAAAAATTGATGGTGAAGGATTGTTTTTTGCATTAGGGAGAACAACTAAGTCGAGCAAAGAGCAATACGATGAGGTGTCTGGGAATTTTTTAGAAATTGCTGATGAAGAGTCTCCATTTACCTACGCGGTCTATGATTTTAAATATGGTGTTGTAGCGATAGCCCTCAAATCAAAACTATCGCCAACCTCAAAAGGGATAGCAAGAAGTCTTCAAAAATTACTGAATGATCATCGCTTTACTCGTGATAATGAAATTCAGGTCGAAATAGCTGAAATCAGAGACCCAGAAGGCTTTATCGAACAGATATTAAGTGCTTATGCTGTAGTTGGCTTTACTATGGAATTTACCGAACCGAATCCTTTTGATGTTGAAAAGGATTTTCACAAGCCAATGGAGAAACTACTTGAAGAAACAGGGGGCGATAAAGGGAAAACAAATATACAAGGA
>CAZEMN010000091.1:0-7647 GCA_964513335.1 uncultured Zetaproteobacteria bacterium
GATGCCGGTTGGTCTGGGCATTTTCCACAAGGTATTGCTGATGTATAACATCATAACTGTGCCGAATGGCCTGCATCAATTGGCCGGCAATCAACAGTAAACTGGCGGTACCGGTCATGATCCATGCGTGTCGGCCATACAGCAACAGGGTTTCCCCTCCAAACATTGCCAACAACACAAGAAATGAAAGGAATACGCCCCACGCAAGCCGAATTCGGGGCAAAATCACCGCCAGATAAAGCACGATGACGAGCAGCAATATTAATTCAATCCATGCTGCCGCAACAGGCCGGTAAAAATAATCACGCTCCAACAGGCTGGCGAGAACATTCGCCTGCACCAGTAGAGGAGAGATATGCGAACCGTCCGGTGCTTCCATTCGGGTGGAGTTGGAGGAACCGATAACAATGGCCTTATGACGAAACCGTTTCGGTGAAACCTTGCCAGCCAATACATCACCAGCCTGATAGATGGAAAATTTGTTGGCGGGATAAAACATGGGATAATACCGCATTGCCGAATCCAGCCGGATGCGTTTGCGTCCTTCCTGTACCGCCTTGTGTGGCAATACGGACAATTTGCCGGATGCAACGCCGTGGATTCTTGCACTCATCAGCAAGGGCAATGACGGAAGATACATATCCCCGGATGGTTGCTCATTTTTCACGAGCAGAGCCACCGCACGAACAACGCCGTCCCGGTCAACCGCAACATCCGTGAGCCCCGTACCGGCTGCAACCGATGCAAATTTCCGTGGGGGTATCAGCGCATTATCCGGAACAATCCGGGATACAAATGCCTGATTATTCGTTAAAGGGATATATTGGCGATAGCGGTCGAAAACGCTTTCATCCGCAACCGCAACCAGAGCATGATGAAGTATCCAATCCGGCAATGCCCGGGCACTGGATGGGGAGCCAAGCATCATTCCAAGATAAAGTCCGCGGGAATTCCGGATAGCTTCTTCCAACTGTGCATCTTCGTCCAGATCGCGCCGGGCATAGTTAATCATGCCGATCAGATTGGCCACCTCTTTCCTGTTTTTCTTCGAAAGATTCGATTTCAGGATATATTTTTTTATGCCTTCAAGATGCCCCATAGCAGGAGAAGTCTCGGGCTGGTCCGGCACATTGAACACGCCAATCGCAGCCGGACTTGCCTTTCCGAGGCTGTTCAGAAGCTTGGCCAACTGCTTGCGCGTCCACGGCATGGAATGATTTTGCGAGGCGGAGTCCGCCGTATTGCCCGTTACAATGACAGCGACTCTACCCGGTGCGGATACAGAATGAGGGACGATGCTGACAAGACTGTCATACAACGCTCCTTCCAGCCGTTGCAACGGCGCGAAATGCAACAAGTGCGCAACAATGAACAGGAAACCGAGAGCGCTTGCATGAAACCAGCCTTTCTTGTACCACTGCCGGGGCATCATGTTCTGCTCCTGCAAATTAATCGCTGACTGATTATGCTGTCCTCCTGCGAAAAAGCAGAACAAGCCAGATGAGTCCTGCAATGAGCATCAATGAAGAAAGCAACATACCCATGGTGACCGAAGCAAACAAGAAGCCAAGTTGCGCATCGGGTTGGCGGAACTGCTCACAAAAGATGCGCGCCACGGCATAACCTGCCAGAAACAGCGCCACACGCGCACCCTCCGGCCAGTCTTTCTTACGCGTAAACCACAGCAGGCAGAACAACGCGATGCCTTCGAGCGACAGCTCATACAACTGGCTGGGATGCCTTGGTTCCGGACCTGCCTGTGGAAACACCATGCCCCAGGGCATATCCGTCACCCGTCCCCAGAGCTCGCCGTTGATGAAATTACCCATCCGTCCCAGAGCAAGTCCCAGCGGTGCCACGGTGAAGATACGATCGGCCAGCATCAGGAACGAAAGTTTGTGTTTCCGGCAATAGAACCAGCCTGCCACAATAGGGCCCAGCATACCGCCGTGAAATGACATCCCCCCCTGCCAAACGTACAGAATTTCAATGGGGTGGTGGGTGTAATAGGAAAAATTATAGAACAGGATGTAGGCCAGTCGTCCGCCCAGCACTACACCCAGAATGAGCCATGTAAACAAGCCCTCGAAATGTTCAGGTGTAATCTGTGTTTCCCATTCGGCCCGTTCGATCATTTGCCGTTTGACTAGCCAGTACACCATCAGAAAACCGAGCACATACATCAAGCCATACCAGTGAATGGCCAACGGCCCCAAATGAATGGCAACAGGATCGAAACCGGGCCAGGTCAACACATCAAACCGCCAGAGCCAGCAGCGCCACACCCAGCAGTACGCGATAAACAACAAAGGGCATCATACCGGTGTGTTCCAGAAACTTGAGGAAATAGTGAATGCAGACATAGGCGGAGATGGCAGACACCAAATAACCGATGATGAGTTGCGGCGCGGCGGTGGCCTGATCGGGTTGCTCGATCCAGTCCTTCACCTTCAGGCCTCCCGCCAGCACGATCACCGGAATGGAAAGCAAAAAAGAAAAACGGGCGGCGGCCTCGCGCGTATAACCCAGCATCAGCGCTGCGGTCATGGTGATGCCGGAACGTGATGTCCCGGGAATCAGAGCCACGGCCTGCGCGATGCCCACGACGAAGGCATCGAAAAGCCGCCATTCCCCTTCGTGCCTGATGCGCTTTCCCATCACGTCGGATAACCACAGCAACAAACCAAAGCCAATCGAAGCAACGGCAATCACCGTGACGGTACGCAGTTCTCCTTCAACGGCATGCTTGAAAGTCAGTCCGGCCAGACCAACAGGAACCGTGGCCAGCAATATAAACCAGGCCATTCTTCCGTCCTGATCCACATACCAGCTTCGTGCGGCAAGAGTGTGGACAAAACCGGTGCTCATGCGTGTAAGTTCCGTGCGAAAATAGATCATCACAGCAGTCAGCGAACCCAAATGCAGGACGCAATCAAACGCCAGACCCTGATCCGGCCAGTCGGACAACAACGGAACCAGCGCCAGATGCGCGGAAGAAGAAATCGGCAGAAATTCGGTCAATCCCTGAACCAAAGCGAGCACAATCGCCTGCAAAGTGTTTATTTGCTCCGCCATGCGCGGCACTCTACGGCATGCCTTCTGCTTGCCAAGCAGAAACGGGCCGAAGTGGGGAAGCCAATCGCCGCTCATGAGCTTTGCAATTAGCTCTCTATCCATCCGGAGGTGGGTTATGTGGAAAAAATTACTACTCATTCTGGACAATGTGCGCCGCATATTTGTCGGACTGATGTTCCTGTTAATGATTGTTGTATTGATCATAACTATCAGTTCTACACGCCCGTCCATCCCTGACCAGGCGGTTCTTATACTTGATCCCAAAGGGGCATTGGTGGAGGAACTGGCTGCGCCGGATGCGGTGTTTCCCTTCGGTTTACCATCGGCGGAACAGGCACGTATGCACGATCTCATACGCGCGATTCATGCGGCGCGCGATGACAAGCGCATCCGTATGCTTCAGCTTGATCTAAAAGATATGGACCGGTCGTCACTCACCAAACTGAAAATCCTGCGCCACGCCATTGATAACTTCAAAACAAGCGGCAAAAAGGTTGTTGCCGCCGCGGATAGCTACACACAGTCACAATACTATCTTGCGGCCAGTGCCGACACTGTCTATCTCCACCCCATGGGCATGGTGCTGCTCACCGGCTTTTCCCTGTATCGCAATTACTTCAAGGATGCACTGGACAAAATGAAGGTGAAGGTCCATTTGTTCCGCGCAGGGGAATTCAAGTCTGCTGCCGAACCGCTTGTGCGCAATAATATGTCCGCTGCCGCACGCAAAGCTGATCGGGTGTTGCTGACACAACTGTGGCGGTCCTACAAACGGGACTTGGCAACCATGCGGCATATCAAGGCGGATGACATCCAGAATATGCTGGACCACCCTGCCAGCTATGTACAAAAATATAACGGTAGCCTCGCACAACTGGCACTGAAGATGCGGTTGGTGGACAAACTTGCCACGCATGCTGAAGTTCAGGCGGCCCTGTCCAATCAATTCTCAAATCAATCTACCAGTCAATCAGACACCAACAGTGACGCCTCTCCGCCTTCGGTGACATACAAGCAATACCTCAGGTCGCTGGGGCCGAAAGCCACGCCGAATGGGACCGAACAGGTCGGCCTGATTGTCGCCAGCGGTAATATTCTGGACGGGAACCAGCCCTCCGGCGCCATTGGTGGAGATTCCTTCAGCAAGTTGGTGGATAGGGCGCGAAGCAATGACGCCATCAAGGCGGTTGTGCTGCGCATCGACAGTCCCGGTGGCAGTGCCGTGGCCTCCGAAACCATCCGGCAGGCCATTGAAAGGCTGAAGCAGGCGGGCAAACCGGTGATCGTTTCCATGGGCAGCATGGCCGCTTCCGGTGGCTACTGGATGGCCTCCGCTGCCGATGAGATATGGGCCTATCCAACCACTCTGACCGGTTCCATCGGCGTATTCGGACTCTTCCCCGGTTTTGATCGGGGATTGAATACGCTAGGCATTCACACCGATGGATTGGGCACTACGCAAATCGCCGGCGGGATGCGCTCTGACCGGCCACTCCATCCGGAATTGGCCAAAGTGATCCAGATGAGTGTGGACAATGTCTATAGCGATTTTATCAGCCACGTATCCAAAGGCAGAAACATGGATGCGGCCAAGGTGCGCACCTTGGCCGAGGGGAGGGTATGGACCGGTGCGGATGCGTTTAAGCTTGGTCTTGTGGACAAACTGGGAGGTCTTGATGAAGCCATTACAGCAGCAGCGAAACGTGCAAAATTGGGCAAAAACTACCAAGTGAAACGCATCCGACCGAAACTTGGCATGCGTGAGCTCATTATGGAGAATCTGATGGGTGAAGCCAGAATCCTCATGGCCAAAGCATTTCCTGAAACCCTAACGATGATTTCAAAGCCTTGGCGGGCCGGATTGAAAGTATTTGAACTAAGTCATCTAATCAAACCCTCCGGCGGCATCTACGTATGGTGTGAAATACCGGCGTTGTAGCCTGAATTGATGCCAGCACCATCATGTTCTTGCCAAGGCCAGAATGTGTAATACGAACAGGCCCTAACACCCTCTTTTTTTTGGCACAGCATTTGCGGGTAATCTGGCATGAGTTCGGAAAAAAGGGAGTTCGTTCGCCATCCGTCATCCATTCCCATTGAGGTGCGATTGCTGGGCCGGGCAAACCGGGATGTGCATATCAGGGATATCAGCATGGGCGGACTGGCCTTTCCCTATCACTGGCCCATTGCCCCTGGCGCGCCGGTGGCGATTTATGTGCCGAGTCTGGTCGATCATATCGATTTGAAAGGCCGGGTAGTACATTGTCAGGGTAAGCCTCCCGACTGGATCATTGGCGTAGCCTTCGAGAACAGTGAGGATGTATTCCGCATGCGCATAGTAGAGCAGATTTGCCATATTGAGGCTTACCGGCGGCAGGTTCTGGAGCTTGAAGGGCGTAGCATCAGCAGCGATGAGGCCGCTGCCGAATGGATTCCCGCTCACGCGGCACACTTTCCGCGCTGTAGGTTATAACCCTGTTCTGGCACGAATTGGATTTAGGCGATTGACAGAAAAGACTCGGAACCAGTACTTGTTTCGCGCATTTCCACATGCAAAATCACTTCTCCATACCGCCCATAAAGAAGGCCCAGTACGCAGCTGCGCCAACAACAGCAATAATAATACCGGTAGCAAGCCATCTCCATTTCCCACCGGACGGCCTTGCAATAGCCTCTTCCACCTCGGCCTTGACCATGGCCTGGGTATCCAAATATTTGCCACGCGTCGTAGCAATCGCCTTGGCAGCAAAGTCATCGACATCCTGCCAGTCCGCCCTGGAAGTTGACGTCCTGGAGAACCATTTCATTGCATAGAGAACTTCCATGTCCACAATCTTCTCTTCCAGTGACACTACCTGCGGGAATTCTGCCTTCAGGCGCCACTTGATGTACTTGCCCAGATTCATATCAGCAGGAAGTGCAACCGCCGAAGTGAACAGGGATCGCTGCATGTCGATTCTTTTGAAGATTTCCTGATTGAGGACACCCTTCTTTTTCAGGATAGAATAGGCATCGGCAATATGCACAATCACCGATTCCGGCAAGGCGGAAAGCTCCTCCTGCGAAAAACCGTCAACTATATCCTCTGTCACTCCTTTTGAGCCGGCTTCGAGATCGCTACGCAGGCGAAGCTTGGCCAGCATACGCACCAATTCTTTCTTTCCAGTGACCTGCAATACATCAATATCCTTGCCGTATGCAGTCATTGACTACTCCATGCCATGCCCATCACGCAGGCGGACTTCGATACAAGGACGGGCAAAGGGCCAAGACTTGTTTCGCGTATTTCCACATGCAATATCACTTCTCCGTATCCATCAAAAAATAAAGTCTGTCAATAAATTCAGCCCTTCACAACAATCACAATCCGCGAAACAAGTCCTGACCACTATCCCTTCATGATCATTGTTTCACGAACCGGATTTCCGGCGGAATATGGGATAGCCGCCGGGACGGCCGGTGAAGGGTAATGCCAGCATCCAGCCGAGGCTGCCTGATTGTTCCGACTGATACTGGGTCAGTCCGATGGTCATACCGTCATGTCCATCTCCGGGCTGAGCCTGATAGGTGCCGAATATCCGGTCCCAGATAGAAAGATTGAACCCGAAATTACTGTTGGTTTCACTGCGTATGATGGAATGATGCACCCGGTGCATGTCCGGCGTGACCAGTACGAGCCGCAATATCGCATCAAACCGGAGTGGCAAACGTACATTGGCATGATTGAACATAGCCATGCCATTGAGGATAATTTCAAACAGGATCACGGCCAGCACCGGCACGCCGAGCAGCGCCACCGCCAGCATCTTGATAAGCATGGAAAGCAGGATTTCGACGGGGTGGAAGCGCAGGCCGGTGGTCACATCAATATCCTGATCGGCATGGTGCACCATGTGCAGCCGCCAAAGAACCGGCACAGCATGAAACAGCACATGCTGGGCGTAAATGATACCGTCCAGTACGATAACCGCGACGGCAACCGCTCCCGCATGCGGCACGTTCAACCAGTGCATCACACCGAAATTTGCCTGCCCGGCCCATACCGCGGCGCCCACCACGCCCGCGGGGACCAGCAACCGGACCAGAAGTGCATCCAGCAGAACAATGCCCAGATTAGCCGGCCACCGCCGATAGCCAAATCTCAGCGGACGACGTGGAGCAAGCGCCTGCCAACATGCCATAATGAGCAGAATGCCGAAGAAAGCACTTAGCCGGATGATTGACTCAGACATTCCTCAATCATGGGCTATCAAGAGCGGCCCGCAAGGGGCCGCCTCGAATTCGGGTTAGGAATCTACGCCACCTTGCAGGTTTTGATGCCCAGAATCGTATAGAGTGGGCAAAAACTCACCAAAGCTGTGACAATTGGAATCACCCCAATCCAGCCCCACGGCGTTTGTGGCCCTACAAAGACAAGGCTGATCAATGCTGTCCCGATAATAACTCGAATAACTTTATCAATGGTTCCTACATTTGGATTCATGGCTTACCTCCTTAACGTTCTTGGTATGTCATGAATCATATGCGCAACACAACATGTTCTCAGTGACTATGTCACACATCGCTGGCAGC
>CAZEMN010000092.1:0-7597 GCA_964513335.1 uncultured Zetaproteobacteria bacterium
GCCCCTCGCTATTCTTTATACGGTGCCCACTCCATGCCTCTTCAACATACCCCTGTTGATTTCTTTTGTGGCTTATTGTATCAACGGTCTTTACTTTGTAGCTTCCCGTTATCCATACTGTACTTCATTCCTCAAACTCCGACTCGTCTCCCTGCCATTCGATATGCCCCATATAATGGATTATGTACGGGAAGACTGACAGTACCAGCGATAGACATCCGCGATTCCCTCGGATAACGATATCCGCGCCTGCCAGCCAAGACCAGCCAGCCGGGAAATATCCATCAACTTGCGCGGCGTGCCATCGGGCTTCGTATCATCCCAAATGATATCACCCTCAAAGCCGACCGTTTTCTGAACCTGTTCCGCCAATTCCCGGATCGTGACATCTTCACCCACACCGATGTTGATAATCTCTTCACTGTCATAATGTTGCATCAGAAACAGGCAGGCATCGGCCAGATCGTCCACATGCAGGAATTCACGTCTTGGGCTACCCGTTCCCCAAAGCACCACCTGATTATCCTTCCTCTCTTTGGCCTCATGAAACTTGCGGATCATGGCCGGTAGCACATGTGATGTTTCCAGATCAAAGTTATCGTTCGGCCCGTACAGGTTGGTTGGCATGGCACATATTGCATCGAATCCGTATTGCCGCCGATACGCCTGACACATCTTGATGCCGGCAATCTTGGCGATGGCGTACCATTCATTGGTCGGTTCCAGTGATCCCGTGAGCAGGTATTCCTCGCGCAATGGTTGCGGCGCCATCTTGGGATAAATACAGGACGAACCCAGAAACAACAGTTTCCTGACCTTGTTTTGACAGGCTGCATCAATCACGTTGGTCTGGATTTGTAGATTGTCACGAATAAAATCTGCCGGATATGTATTGTTGGCCTGGATGCCACCAACCCTGGCTGCGGCCAGAAAAACAAACTCCGGCTTTTCTTCAGCGAAAAACGCATTTACCGCAGCCTGATTGCGCAAGTCCAGTTCGTTCGATGTCCGTAGAATCAGATGCCCGAAACCTTCTTTCTCAAGCCGACGCACGATGGCCGAACCCACCAGACCGCGATGGCCGGCGACATAGATTTTGGAGTCAGGCGTCAGGCGTGAGGGGTGAGGGGCGCTCACGCGTCACTCGTGCCTTTCTGCGCTTCCACCATCATCCGGACCACATCCGGCATGTGCGAGGCAGCCTTCCATCCCAATTCTTTTTTTGCCTTCGCCGGATTGCCGCATCCATACATGATTTCCGAAGGACGAAACAGGGACTGGTCAATCTCCACATGGTCATGCCAGTCCAACCCGACGCAACAAAAAGCCTCGGCCACGAATTCCTCCAGCGTATGACTCTCGCCGGTAGCGATCACGTAATCATCCGCTTCTTCCTGTTGCAGCATGCGCCACATCGCGTCCACATATTCCGGCGCCCAACCCCAGTCGCGCGCCACGGCCAGATTGCCCAGGCACAGGGCTTTGGAACTTCCCTCGGCAATGCGGACGGCTGCGGATACGATTTTCTGTGTCACAAATCGTTCCGGACGCAGCGGTGATTCGTGATTGAACAGGATGCCGGAGCAGGCATACAAGCCATAAGCATCGCGATAATTGGCGATTTCCCAGAAAGATGTGGCCTTGGCAACGGCATAGGGACTGCGTGGCCGGAACGGCGTGTTTTCGTCGGCAGGTGAATCTCCGGTATCACCAAAACATTCGCCCGAACAGGCATTGTACAACCGCATGGGCAGACCCATGAAGCGGATGGCTTCCAAGAGATTCAAGGTTCCGGTGGCATGGCTTTCCAGCGTTTCCACCGGTTGCTGGAAGGACAGGCCGACGGAACTCTGCCCCGCCAGGTTGTACACCTCATCGGGCCGTGCCCGGTCCAGTACCTGAATAACGCTACGAAAGTCGGTCAGAGACATGGATACGGTCTCGACACGCTCCCTGATACCCAGATATGTCAGATTGCCGAAATGGCTGATCTGCGCATCCCGGGCCGTGCCAACCACCCTGTATCCCTTGTCCAGAAGCAGACGGGCAAGCCAGGCGCCATCCTGCCCGGAAACGCCACAAATCAGTGCTGTTTGGCGGGATGTCATCTTAGGAAAGTGTTGATCTTATTCATGGTGATCCAGGGCGGCATAGCCTTCACGTTTACATAATTCGTCCCGCTCCGCACCCTTCAGGTCCTCACGCACCATTTCCGCCACCAGTTCCTCAAAACGAATAGCGGGCGCCCAGCCGAGCTTCTGCTTCGCTTTGGAAGGATCGCCCAGCAGGGTTTCCACCTCTGCCGGACGGAAATAACGCGGGTCCACCCGCACAATAACCCGCCCATCCTGATCGGTTCCGGTTTCATCCACACCCTCGCCCTGCCAGGTCATGCGTATTCCCAGTTCACCGGCCGCGGCATCGACGAATTCCCGCACCGAATGCTGCTCGCCGGTGGCAATCACAAAATCGTCCGGCGCTTCCTGTTGCAGCATCATCCACATCATCAGGACATAGTCGCGGGCATGGCCCCAGTCGCGCAAAGCGTTCATGTTGCCAAGATAGAGACAGTCCTGCAGCCCCAGTTTGATGCGCGCCAGTGCGCGGGTGATCTTGCGCGTGACGAATGTTTCGCCCCGAACCGGCGATTCGTGATTAAACAAAATACCGTTGCAGGCATACAAACCATAGGCCTCGCGGTAATTCACGGTAATCCAGTAGGCATACATCTTGGCCACGCCATAGGGTGAACGCGGATGAAACGGCGTGGTCTCGGACTGCGGCGTCTCCACTACTTTACCATACAATTCAGACGTGGATGCCTGATAGAAGCGCGTCTTCTTCTCCATCCCCAATATACGAATAGCCTCCAGCAACCGCAGTGCGCCAATAGCATCGGAATCGGCCGTATACTCCGGCTCTTCGAACGATACCGCCACATGGCTCTGGGCCGCCAGATTATAGATTTCATCCGGCTGCACCTGCTGGATGATGCGAATCAGACTGGAGGAATCGGTCATGTCGCCATGGTGCAGCACAAAACGCTGGTCCGATTCGTGCGGATCGCGATAGAGGTGGTCGATACGGTCCGTATTGAACAGCGATGTCCGCCGTTTGATACCGTGCACTTCATAGCCCTTGTCCAGCAGCAATTCCGCCAGATAGGAGCCATCCTGCCCGGTAATACCCGTAATCAGTGCAATTTTATGGCTGTCAGGTGAAACGTTAGAAGAAAAACGTGAGGAATCACTCATCCGCAAACTCCTTTTGTATTGATTTCAGCAAACCTGAGAGTAATTTATCTCCCTCAACCATGGCATTATTCAAGTCATGCCATGCCTTTGGTTCGGTGTAGCCCAAGGCGCTGGCAAGCTCCAATTGCGTATCCAGCTCACTAAGCGAACCTCTTGCTATATACAAAAACCGCGCAAAATCACGATTCGAACCTCGGGCAGCTCCCTCTGCTATATTACTGGGAACACTCACGGCTGCACGGCGCATTTGAGACACCATGCCAAATTTCTCATCATCAGGGAATACAGTGGTTATCTCGTAAACACCTTTTGTAATCGTCATCGCCTGTTGCCATGCCTTTAACTTCTTGTGCGGCTTAACCATGCTTTCCCGTCACTTTTCACTACGCACTTCTCACGCCTCCCCTTTCACTCTCTTCCATATTCATCATCGAACCGCTCAATATCATCCTCGCCCAGATATTCGCCTGCCTGTACTTCCACGATATGCAGTGGTAATTTTCCACGATTTTCCAGACGATGCCTCTCCCCAATCGGAATATAAACACTCTCATTTTTGGCAACCGTAAAGGTCTGATCACCGCGCGTTACCGTGGCCGTACCGGACACGACCACCCAATGTTCCGAGCGATGCCGGTGCGTATGCAAACTCAGACGTGCATCAGGCGCCACTTCAATATGCTTCAATTTGTAACCGGCATTCGTCCCTTCCAGAACCGTATAGCATCCCCATGGGCGTTGCACCGTCACATGCTCAATATGTTCACGGCTGCCCCGCGCCCTGATTTGCGCCACCAGATCGCGTACCAGTTGGCTCTTGCCGCGTTTGAGCAGCAGGATTGCATCGGGTGTTTCCACGGCAATGACATCCTCAAGACCCGCCGCCGCAAGCAAGCGCGTCTGACTGCGCAACAGGCTATTGCTGCAACCTGTCTGCAACACATCGCCGGAGATGGCATTGCCGGACGTATCCTTTTGAGAAATATCATACACGGCATCCCAGCTACCCACATCGGACCAGCCGATATCGCAAGGAACAAGCTTCACGCAATCCGATTTTTCCATGATGCCATAATCAATAGAAATATCCGGCATATCCGGAAACCCATGCCGCACGACTTCCCGCCAGGGCTCCCCTTGCCGCCAACGTTGCCGCATGGCCTCCAGCACGCACCATATTTCAGGCAACCGACGCTTCACTTCATCCAGCAGCGTTGATGCCCGCCACACAAACATGCCTGAATTCCAGTAATAGTTACCGGCATTGAGATACCCTTGCGCGGTATCCGCATCGGGCTTTTCCACAAAGCATTTCACCGCATAGACCCCGCCCGATTCCGAATCCGGCTCTGTCTGAATGTAGCCGAACCCGGTTTCCGGATACTCAGGCCGGATGCCAAAGGTCACCAGGGCGCCCTGCTTTGCCGCATCAACGGCCGTATTGAGCGCCGCATGAAAAGACGCGACATCACGAATCAGATGGTCTGCGGGCAATACCAGCATCACGGGATCGGACTGTGTGTTCTCCATCAACAACGCTGCCGACAAAGCGATCGCTGGCGCTGTATTGCGTCCGCACGGCTCCAAAATGGTGTGCAAATCCCGCAATACCGCATACGCCTCGCCATTTGCATGCTTTTCGTTGGTGACAACCCATACATCATCTCTTGAAATCAAGGGGTATAAACGCGAAATAGTCGCTTCAAGCAGACTTTCATCCCCATCCAGGCTCAGAAACTGCTTGGGCAATTGTTGACGGGACAACGGCCACAGGCGTGTGCCCGATCCTCCTGCCAAAACCACTGCTTTCAAATCAGACATGATGACTTCGTAAAAAGTCATCATCGCGCCCATGGACGGGCGCGCAAATCAATAGCTTACAATGTAAGCTATTGATTTGTAAGGAAAGTGAAAACCGCGCTTTTCGCTTTCCGTGGAGTAAAAAGGCCATGGACGGACTTTTTACGACTTCATCAGACATATTCTATCAACCCCTGCTTAATCAGATAAGTTACTACGCGATCAGCGCTCTCTCTCTCGCTTTCATTCGCCGTCTTCAATTCGATTTCGGGTTGTGCCGGAGGTTCATAGGGATCGGATACCCCGGTAAATTGCGGAATCTCACCTGCCATGGCTTTGGCATACAAACCCTTCACATCACGGCGGGCACATTCCTCCATGCTGGCGTTCACAAACACCTCGATAAATGCGCCCTTTCCACCCGCCTTTTCCACCATAGCGCGCACTTTATCTCGAGTCTCACGGTAGGGAGAAATGGCAGCTGTCATCACCGGAACACCGTGCTTGACCAGCAACTGGCAGACCCAGCCGATACGCAATACATTCGTATCCCGGTCCTCCCTGGAAAACCCAAGCCCTCTGGTCAGGTGTGTGCGCACCTCATCGCCGTCCAGCAACTCCACGTTGCTAATACCGCGTTCCCGCAGAGTATGATGCACCGCACTGCTTACCGTGCTTTTCCCCGCACCGGACAAACCGGTAAACCACAGGCAGAAACCCTTCTTTACGCTCACGCTACGCTCCAACCCCGTAATAATGCCGGTACCAGTCGACAAAGACGGCCAGTCCATCCTCAAGGGAAGTGTCGGGATGATAGCCAAGCGCACGCAGTGAGGAAATGTCGGCATGCGTGGACACCACATCCCCCGGTTGCATATCGCACATCTTACGAACAGCGTGGACGCCCAGCAATGATTCCAGCGTATCCACAAAATCGCCCAGCCGAATCGGGTGATCGTTACCGATATTGAACACCGCATGCCGCGCACCATCGGCATCCGCAACAGGTGGCGTTTCCAGTACGCGCAGCACACCGTCTACAATATCGTCAATACAGGTGAAGTCCCTCGCCATATTACCGTGATTGAATATGCGGATCGGTTTACCCGCCAGTATGTCGCGGGTGAAACTGAAATAGGCCATGTCCGGCCTGCCCCACGGCCCATAAACGGTAAAAAAACGCAAGCCCGTGCAGGGAATGCCATAAAGATGCGCATAACTGTGCGCCATCAATTCGTTGGCTTTCTTGGTTGCGGCATAAAATGAAACAGGATGATCCACCGGATCCGATTCAGAGAACGGAACTTTTTTATTCGCGCCATAAACGGAGCTTGACGATGCATACAGCAGATGCTGCACGCCGTTGCGCCGACAGGCCTCCAGCACATGAGAAAAACCGGCCAGATTGCTGCGGACATAGGCTTCCGGATGCTCCAGCGAATAGCGCACGCCTGCCTGTGCAGCCAGATGAATGACTCGCTCAGGTCGCGTCTGCTCAAACACATCCATCAGTGCATCCGCATCGGCGATGTCCACCCGGTGAAAATCAAAATTTCCCTCTTTGGAAAGACGATCCAGACGCGACTTCTTGAGCGAGACATCATAATAGTCGTTCAGGTTATCCACACCGGTCACGGCATCACCGTTCTTCAACAGTCGTTCGGCCACATGCATGCCAATAAATCCGGCCGCACCGGTCACCAGAACTTTGGTCACGTTTACTCCTTTGTCGTAATCTAGTTAGTAGGCAGTTATCAGTAAGCAGTAGGCAGTTTAAAGCTGACAACTGACGACTGCCCACTGACAACTCATTTCCCCTGGATGTTACGAATCAGGCCGACCAGCATGGCGCTGATTTCTTTTGTTTCCATAATCCACTGTTTTCCAACATCGTTATCGATATATCCAATATCAATGCCGATATAGGTTTGCGTTCTCAGTTCTGCACATGATGCCTTGGCAATATCAAGAAAGCGCTCTTTTTCCTTGTCGGACGCTCTCTCCATACCCTCTGCAATATTGGAAGGTGTGGACAGGCTCGATCGGGTAATCTGATCCCTGAAACCATAATCCTTCAGACCGGGCAGTCCCTTGTATACGCTTGCACTTAATTTTGCAGAGCGTTTCCATACCTCAAGATCCTCAAAGGGCATAACTAGTTTACAGTGGTCAGTTTGCAGTTGTCAGCAAAAACTTGCTTCACTGTAGGCTGCTTGCTGAGAACTGCCAACTTCCCTGACTCACAACCGCCAAAGCGCTAATCCGGCGGAATAAACCTGTTCGGGATCTAGCATGGACTTCACATCCATGATCGGTGCGCCCTTTTGGCAGCGGTTGGTAAAATTTGCCCAGTCCATCTCTCTGAATGCATCATGCGCCACAGCCAATACCACTGCATCCATATCCTGCAAATCATTCAGGTCCGTTAGTTCGATGTCATATTCACACTTTGCCGCTTCCGCATCGGCCACGGGATCGCAAACCAGCACCTCAACCCCAAGGGCTTCCAGTTCATGGATACAGTCAATCACCTTGGTATTGCG
>CAZEMN010000093.1:0-4477 GCA_964513335.1 uncultured Zetaproteobacteria bacterium
GCCACGAATTCGATGACATCGCTGATTCGCGCATGCCGCCGTTGTCCCGCCGTATCCACCAGACGCACCACCCCTTCGCTTTCCCTGTCCACAGATTTGTCCACATAGGGCATATCCACATCCACAGCGTCGCGCGTGGTGCCTGCCCTGGAGCTGACCACCATACGTTCCCGGCCCAGCCATGCATTAATCAGTGTAGATTTTCCAACGTTCGGGCGGCCTATGACAGCAAGGCGGGCAATGATATGGCTTGCCGGGATGTCACTCACATCTTGTTCGGATAATTGTTTTTTAGGCAGCCGTTGATCAAGCATCTCTCGTAACTGGCGAATGCCCTGTCCATGCAATGCGGACACCGCAACCGGATCACCCATGCCGAGAGAAAAGAACTCCGCCGCCATATCCGGATTTTCAGCCTTGTTGACCACCAGCACCACATTCATATTCTGGCGGCGCAGCTTATCCGCCACCGATTGGTCCACCGGAGCCAGGCCTGCCTCGCCGTCCACCACAAACATCACCAGATCGGCCACATCCAGCGCGGCTTCCACCTGCTGTTCAATGCAGGATTGCATATCACGTTGTTCGGGTGCGTCACCGGAATCTTCCTGGCCAATACCACCCGTATCCACAAGCGTCACCTTGCGTTCACCCAGATGCCATTCAGACTCCAGGCGATCTACGGTTACGCCAGGCCTGTCGCCAACAATGGCTTTGCGTTGCCGAATCAAACTGTTAAACAGGGTTGATTTTCCAACATTGGGGCGGCCCACGATGGCAATCACCTGGAGTGCTTCACCCATAAAGGTACGTCACTTAATACAACGACTCAGCAGAATTGAGATCATCGAATCAGGTAAAGGCCGCCCAGACTGTTTCGGATCAGGACGCCGCCGGGAACAGCGACCGGCGTCCTGTCCATGCGGCCAGGGAGACCCAACACGCCAATCTTGCGTCCATCAGGGGTGAGTGTATAAACATATCCATGATCATCGCCGGCAAACAGCCTTCCCTGTGACAAGGCGGGTCCAACCAGTTCACCCTCGCTCAGTTTCTGCCGCCAGAACGTTTCACCACTGGTCACATCCAGAGAAACAATCGCGCCATCACTGGTCGCTGCAAGCAAGCGTCCACCTTGCACTATCGGTGTGGATTTCAGCGATAAATTCCGTTGCCAGAGCCGTTGGCCGTCCGTGACGGACAAAGCAATCACATCTCCCTGATAGAATGATACAATCAGGACGTTCCCGGCCAACACAGGATCGGTAATAGGAACTTTCATCTCGCTCAACGTAACGGCGCTCGTATCCAGCAGGAGTTGCCGCCGCCAAATCAGGTCGCCTGAATCCGCCCGCAAGGCCACCACATCACCATTGGTAAAGATGGCATAAACCGCATCCCCGAACACACGCGGCGCAGTCCCCTGATGCATGGTCAAACCACCTGGCTGACCAGCGTAACTCCAGCGCTTCTCTCCCCCGGAGGAAAACCGATAGATACGATTATCAGCAGTTTGCACCATAAAATCATTCCCTGCTTTGACCGGATGACCTAACATCACTGAAGACAATCGTTGCCGCCACAAAATGCGGCCAGCCTGAAGGTTTATACCATAGATCGTTCCGTTCACATCTCCAAGCACCACCAACTCCGGATTCAACACCAGAGCCCCCGATTCACATGCGGCTTCAATAGCAATGCGGCGTAATTCATTGCCATGTAAATCATAAACACGCACACGCTCATCCCGGCCACCAATGACAATTTCATTCCCCGCAAGAGCAAGCTGGGAAAAACCTGCTGGTGACATGGGGCGGCGCTGATCTACATCCACAACCCAGGCCATATCCAGGCTGGCAAGAGGCTTCGCCACTGGCTCTTCCGCTGTGTTCTTTCCCGTCACTGAAGTGTTTTCCTGTATTTCCGGTGCAGATGCGCAGGCAGTCACTAGAAAAACACTGGCTATCCAGACGGGTAGATAGCGGAAACAGTGCTTCATCGGCTGGAAACACCTGTATTGGAAGAAGACTTGAGTTCCGCCAAACGCTTTTCGATATGTTTCTTCAACCCCGTATCGTGTGAAACGGAATTCAATGCCTGTTCAAGATGGAGCGTACGATCTGCATCATTTTCGGAAGCCTCGGCTAACAAATAATGGCGCAATTGCTCGTAATCCTTGCCCACGGATTTTTCCAGAATTTTCCTTGCCTGCGCCTTATCGCCTTTGCGCAGCCATGTCCGGGCCAGATCAAGCTGTGCCTGCCAGCGCATCTCCCGATCCACCGTCGAACCTGAAAGCAAGGCTACAAGGTGCTGATCGGCATGCTCCTGATCCACTTTGGCCAGAAGGAGTTGCGCCATGCCACCATAGGCGGTGCTGGCGTAATCTTTCACCACTTTTTCCAGCAAAGCGCGTTTGGCATCTGTGTCCGCCGAATTCAGGGCCTGATGGTAGAGTGTGGCAGCCGATGCGCGTTGCGTGGCAATATGCTGTCTCCACAGACTGGCACCCACAATCACGAGTAGCAGGGCGACGATGGCGGCAATAATTTTCTGTTGATTTTCCTGAGCCCATGCAGTCAGATGCGCCGAACGCATATCGCGCTTTAGCTCATTCATTTCTTCCTGGCTGACACCGGCTGGGCTTGGCTGTGGTTCCTTTGGTGGACTGGTCACGTTGTGTTTCCTCTCTGGGATATGGTTATATCTTTTATATCTAACTTGGATTATTCATAAATGCTGCCGCGCCCTCACTTGTTCCTTTGCCCGCAACGAATCCTTGCTCAGTCGTCCGTAAACACCGTTACGCCCTTCCTCGCAAGAATCCGTTGCGAACAAAGGTTCTACGTGATTATTACGACGATTCATGAATAATCCAAGTTAATAATCAGCGCGTGCGAAAACTAAAGCCGGTCCATGAAGTGTCAATGCTCTTAACCCGGACTATTCACAAATGCTGCCGTACCCTCACTTGTTCCTTTGTTCGTAACGAATCCTTTGTCAGTCGCCCGAAGGGTAAGGGCTGAAAACCCGAATCAATCATCGCGGCAATTTGTGAATAGTCCGAATTAGGCATCTTCGGCGATCACCTCCGGTGGCTTGCGCCCCATCATCACCTGCAACACGCTCTGCACCAGGGCCGCCATCGGAATAGCAATAAATATACCCAACACACCCCACAAGCTGCCAAACACCAGAATGGCCACAATAATGGCGATGGGATGAATATTTACCACTTCGGAGAACAACCACGGCACCAGCAGATTGGCATCCAGCGCCTGCACCACACCGTAGGCAATCAGGGCATACAGGGTGGCGTCAGAGACTCCCCACTGGAAGAATGACAGCAACACCACCGGTATCGTCACCACGGCAGCTCCCACAAAGGGAATCCACACCGAAATACCGGTCAACGCCCCCAGGAGCGGTGCATATTGATGTCCACACCACAACAAAACCAGCCAGGTAACCACGCCAACCACAAACATTTCCCAGAATTTACCACGGATATAATTTCCAATCTGAATATCCACCTCGCCCCAGACCCGGTTAAGCAGCACGCGGTGGCGGGGCAGGAACCGCTGCCCCCATGCAATCAGAACCCCTTTGTCTTTAAGCAGGAAAAATACCAGCACCGGCACCAGAACCACATAGACAAGCAGGGTAATCAACCCCGGAATGGAGGCCAGAGAAAAAGAAAAGACCGCTGCACCCCATTCCTGCAGCTTGCCGGCCACAAGCGATGCCAGACGTTGGACGTAATCCGGATTAATCCAGCTGGCATACTGGTCTTGCAGCGTGTGCAGCGAATCGCGCAGGCTGGAAACATAATGTGGTGCCTGCGACACCAGGCGACCGACTTGTTCGCTCAGCAATGGTACGACAGCCAGCAAGGCAAACAAAATAAACAGAATTGCACCTGCACCGACCAGAAAAATACTGATCAGGCGAGGCACGCGGCAACGTCCCAGAAGGTCCATCACCCCGTCCAGAACATAGGCCAGGGCAATGGCCACAAGAACGGGGGCAAGCGTATCGCCGAACAGCGCAAGCAACCCGAACAGCACCAGAAGGGATGCCATCAGCGCAACCATCTCGGTGTCCGCGAGTTGCCGCTCCACCCATGTTTTTATGGCTTGCAATGTTCTCTCCCTCTCTCAGACCGTCCCGGGGGCAGCCCCAGAGCGACCAGTCCCGCCGCCGCCAGCGTAGCAAGCAGATGTAAGATAGAGACCACGCCATGCCAGATGCCGAACTCGACCCGTTTTGGATCACCCACCGGCAACGCATCTATCGAACCCATGGCCAATTTCAGTTCCTCCATGACTGGCGACAATAGAAACTCGTTAAACCCCACCAGACATGCCACAGCAACCAGCATGGCCCAACGCCAGCGCCCTACGCCCCGCTTCCACCAAAAGACGGTTACAGCCAGCAACAACAGCAGGATACCACGGTTGGTGATGTGAAAAATGTT
>CAZEMN010000093.1:4577-5770 GCA_964513335.1 uncultured Zetaproteobacteria bacterium
CTTCAAAAACTTCAATTCTTTCCGCAAGGCTTCAGCGCCCTGCTTCGTCATTGGAACACGTTCCACTTGGTTCAACCTCCGTGATATGCTTGAATACTCTTGACTTCCATCAGGCCCACGGAACTCAGGATTGCCTGCGCCGCGGCCAATCCCCCCGCCATGGTGGTAAAATAGGGAATGGCCTGATCCAGCGCCGCCTGCCGAATGGACTTGGAATCAGCAATAGCCTGTACTCCTTCCGTTGTATTGACAATAAGATCGACATCGCCGGAAAGCAAGAGATCGACGATATGCGGGCGCACGCCGTCAATCACCTTGGCCACATGCGAACTCGCCACACCCGCTGCCTGCAAGGCTGCGTGCGTCCCCGTCGTGCCGAGAAGATCGAATCCTGCCGAAACCAGCATCCGTCCCACACGAACTGCGGCTTCCTTGTCCACATCCCGTACCGAAATAAAAACTCTTCCCGTATCAGGAAGACGGCACCCCCCGCCCAACTGCGCCTTATTAAAAGCGGTGGGGAAATCACCTGCAATGCCCATCACTTCGCCGGTGGATTTCATTTCAGGTGACAACAACGGGTCAACGCCACGGAATTTTACAAACGGGAATACGGCTTCCTTCACCGCACGATACGTTGTTGGTTGTGGCACTTCATCCAGCCCAAGATCATCAAGGCTTTGCCCGGCCATGATACGCGCTGCCATTTTTGCCAATGGCACCCCTGTAGCCTTGGACACGAAGGGAACGGTGCGGCTGGCGCGCGGATTGACTTCCAGCACATACAAATCGTCTCCCTGCAGCGCGAACTGGATGTTCAGCAAGCCCTTTACATTCAGGGCCAGACCCAACACCTCCGTCTGGCGGCGAACCTCGACAATGGCATCATCGGAAATCGAATGTGGCGGCAGGCAGCAGGCCGAATCACCGGAATGCACACCTGCTTCCTCAATATGTTCCATGATACCGCCAATGACCACCCGTTTCCCGTCGCAAAGGGCATCCACATCCAGTTCAATGGCCTGATTCAGAAAACGATCCAGCAATACCGGGTGATCGGGGCTGACGCTGACTGCCTCTTTCATATAGCGCAGCAATCCCGCCTCGTCATACACGATTTGCATGGCCCGTCCACCCAACACATAGGATGGCCGCACCACGACCGGATACCCTATCTTTATAGCTATTCCCAG
>CAZEMN010000093.1:5870-7393 GCA_964513335.1 uncultured Zetaproteobacteria bacterium
ATCAGTTGCGCCAGCCGCATGTCGGACAGCCCTTCGCGCTTGGCCTCCCGCCATTCTTCTACCGTCAATGTTGCCACATCCCGCCCGGTAAGCCGCTGTTCCAGCGTAATAACGGCGGCAATTTCACGCACAAACCAGGGGTCGATACGGGTAACGTTGACAACACGCTCCTCTGACCAGCCCCCCTCTTCTCCCAATCGCAAAGCCTCGCCCAGCCACCACAAACGCTCCGCGCCCGGCACGGCGAGCTTCTCCTGCAAGAACACATCTTGCTCGACATCGTCCGGTATGCTCCCGTCAAAACCGCATGTGCCTGTTTCCAGACCGCGCATGGCCTTGCCCAGCGATTCGGTAAATGTACGGCCAATGGCCATGACTTCACCCACCGATTTCATCTGCGTGGTCAACCGGCAATCCGCCCCCTCAAACTTCTCAAAGGCAAAACGTGGCATTTTGGTGACGACATAATCAATGGTCGGCTCAAAGGCTGCATATGTCTCACCCGTAATATCGTTGCGAATCTCATCCAGCGTGTAGCCCACGGCCAGCTTCGCCGCAATCTTGGCAATAGGAAACCCGGTCGCCTTGGAAGCCAGGGCCGAAGAACGCGACACGCGCGGATTCATTTCGATCATAATCAGACGGCCATCTTCCGGATTAACAGCAAACTGCACATTGGAACCGCCCGTTTCGACACCGATCTCGCGCAGACAGGCTATCGAGGCATCACGCATGCGCTGATATTCCTTGTCGGTCAGCGTCTGCGCCGGTGCCACTGTAATCGAATCGCCGGTATGCACTCCCATCGGATCGACATTCTCGATGGAGCAGATAATGACGCAGTTATCGTTGGCATCCCGCATCACTTCCATTTCGAATTCCTTCCAGCCGATAATGGATTCCTCGACCAGAATTTCATCTGTCGGACTGGCATCCAGACCGGAAGCCGCAATCTGTTCAAACTCCTCAGGGTTGTAGGCAATACCGCCACCGGAACCGCCCAGTGTAAAGCTGGGCCGGATAATCAGCGGGTAACCGATTTCTTCGGCAAACGCTCTTGCATCTTCCATTGAATGCGCAAAATTCCCGCGTGCCATTTCAAGGCCGATGCGATCCATGGCCTGTTTAAACTGCTCCCGGTCTTCGGCTTTATCAATCGCCTCCGGCTGCGCGCCGATCAATTTGACGCTGAATTTTTCCAGAATCCCGTTTTTATTGAGTGAAAGTGCTGTATTCAATGCTGTCTGCCCGCCCATAGTCGGCAAAATCGCATCCGGACGCTCTTTTTCAATAATCCTGGCTACTACTTCCCATGTAACCGGTTCAATATAGGTTGCATCGGCAAAATCAGGATCTGTCATGATGGTGGCGGGATTGGAGTTCACAAGAATTACCCGGTAACCATCTTCGCGCAAAGCTTTGCATGCCTGCACACCGGAGTAATCGAATTCGCAGGCCTGGCCGATAACAATCGGCCCGGCGCCCAGAATCAGAACAGACTCAATGTCGTTGCGGCGGGGCAT
>CAZEMN010000094.1:0-7261 GCA_964513335.1 uncultured Zetaproteobacteria bacterium
ACGGAGGCACAAAGAAAAACAAGGATAAATAGCTTTTCTTCGTGTCTTTGTGACTTTGTGGTTCATGCTTTTCATGCGAACATATCGCGAGCTTTGACAAGGGCGGCAAACAGCGCATCCACTTCTTCCACCGTGTTATAGGCGGCAAAGGATGCGCGCGCCGTTGCCGGAACGCCAAAATGCTCCATCACCGGCATGGCGCAATGATGGCCCGCTCGTATGGCGACACCTTCCCGGTCGAGAATCGTTCCGAGATCATGCGGATGTACGCTCTCCAGTGTAAACGACAGGATGCTGGCTCTATCTGCTGCGGTGCCAATCAGTCGTAAGTCGGGAAAGGCAGCCGCTTGCTGTGTAGCATAATCCAGCAGGGTGTGTTCGTGAGCGGCAATGGATTCCACATTCACTGATGCCAGCCAGTCAATCGCATGTCCAAAACCGATTACACCGGCAATATTCGGGGTTCCTGCTTCAAAACGGTAAGGCAGAACGTTGTAACGTGTTTTCTCAAACGTCACCATGGAAATCATATCGCCACCGCCCTGATATGGCGGCATGGACTCCAGTATTTCCTCTTTGGCATACAAGGCGCCGATGCCTGTAGGGCCGTACATTTTGTGCGCACTCATGGCGTAGAAATCGACATCCAGCGCCTGCATGTCTACATTCAGATGCGCCGCAGCCTGTGCCCCGTCCAGCAATACCTTCGCGCCCGCATGATGCGCCAGATCAATCATATTCTTCACCGGATTGATGGTGCCCAGCGCGTTGGAAAGATGTGAGATCGCCGCCAGCCGCGTGCATGGAGATAGCAGGCGTTCGAATTCCCCCAGGATGACTTCTCCCCGCTCATTGATGGGGGCGACCACCAGTTTTGACCCGGTCTGCTCGCACAACAATTGCCACGGCACGATATTGGAATGATGTTCCAGTTCGGTGATGAGGATTTCATCACCTGCCTTGACGTTTGCCCGTCCCCAGGACGCGGCCACCAGATTGATGGCTTCGGTGGCGCCGCGCACAAAGATAATTTCGCGCTCCGAACGGGCGTTGATAAAGGCACGCACCTTCTCCCGCGCGGCTTCGTACTTCGCAGTCGCTTTTTCACTCAGGTAATGCACGCCACGGTGAATATTGGAATTTTCCTGCTCGTAGTAGCGACGCAGCGCATCAATGACGCACCGTGGCTTCTGCGTTGTAGCGGCATTATCCAGATAGGACAGTGGATGGCCGTACACCTGTTGATTCAAAATGGGGAATTCGGCCCGAATGGTCTGCACATCGTAGGCACTTTTGTTTTGAACGGCCTGTATGCTCATACCATCTCCTGCAACACATCGCTTTGCGGCAGCTTCTCCAGTGCAGCCCGTTCCAGATGACGGCGCACCGATGTGATATTTATCCGGGCAAACACATCTTCGGCAAAAGCAAAGGTAAGCACATTCATGGCGGAAGTTTTACTCAATCCGCGGCTTTGCAGGTAGAACAGTTGATTCATATCCAGTTGGCCGACCGTTGCACCGTGTGCACATTTGACTTCATCGGCATATATCTCCAGTTCCGGCTTGGTATCCACTTCGGCATGATCGGACAGCAGGAGGTTGCCATTGGACTGCTTCGCGTCCGTACCATCAGCGCCTTTATGTACGACCACCTTGCCATTGAACACGGCATGAGCACGACCGGAAAGCACACCTTTGTAGGTTTCCTGACTGGTACAGTCGGGGCTTATATGGTCAATACGGGTGTGATGATCCGCATGTTGTCTGCCACCGATCAGGTATAATCCGTTCAGAACACACGAAGCATTCGCACCGGACAGGGATACGGCGATATCCACCCGTGACAATGCCGCACCGAGCGCCAGTGAATGCGATACAAACCGGCTATCGTGTAACTGCTTTACATCGACCCGGCCAAGGTGGAATTGCTTTTCCGACTCTAACTGTAACCGGTCATGACAGAGCGTCGCCGCTTCACCAAGGTGCACCAGCGTGACATTGTGCGTCAGTCCCGCTTCCGTGGAATTGCCCACATAATGTTCGATGACATGGGCCGTGGCGTTGTGACCCATCCAGATGCCGTGACGCATGTGCGATGCGCCGCCGGATACGGCGACATGCAACAGGTACAACGGCTTATCCAGTTTTACACCATCAGCAATACAGATACATGCTCCATCCGAGGCCATGGCCGAGTTGACGGCAATCGCCCCGTTAAACAGAGGTGCATTCTCATCCATTTCCAGCGCTTTGGCGGCTTTGCCTGTATCGGAGTCCAGCAATGCTGATAGCGGGATGACGGAAACGCCTTCGGGCAGGTTCGGTATATCGCCCTGAAAGCGGCCATTGATGAATATCAGGCGATAGGCGTCAAGTTCCGGAATTGAATGTTTTTCAACGGTTTCTTTATCTAAATCTGCCGCGTTAGAAGGCGTCCACCATGTTTCACCAAGGACGGCCGTCAGGCGTGACAGGTCGGTGTATTTCCAGTCCTCATTGCGAGTTGTCGGTAGCCCGGTCTGCTCATAGACTTGCCAGGCGGCATCACGCAACATCTTGATGGGTTGCGTCATGCTCTGGCCTCTTCCAGAACCCAGTCATAGCCACGCTCTTCCAGTTCCAGTGCCAGTGATTTGTCGCCCGTTTTCACAATACGACCGTCGGCCAGCACATGCACGACATCCGGTTCGATATAGTCCAATAACCGTTGATAATGTGTGATCATGATAATCGCCCGATCTTTCGAGCGCAGCTTGTTGACGCCGCCGGCAACGACCTTCAAGGCGTCAATGTCCAGGCCGGAATCGGTTTCATCCAGAATGGCGAGTTTCGGTTCCAGCACCGCCATCTGGAAAATTTCGTTGCGCTTTTTCTCACCACCGGAGAAGCCTTCATTCACCGAGCGGCTGACCAGGGACTCATCCATATCCACCAGTTTCATTTTCTCCCTGATGATGGACATGAAATCCATGGCATCCAGTTCGGATTCGCCCCGATGCTTGCGAATGGCGTTTAATCCCGCCTTGAGCAGATAGACGTTGTTGACGCCGGGAATCTCAACCGGGTACTGAAAGGCAAGGAAGATGCCTTCCCACGCACGTTCTTCCGGACTTAATTCCAACAGGTTTTTGTCATTGTAGTGGATGGCGCCCTCTGTGACCTCATAACCGGGTCGGCCTGCCAGCACATTCGACAGCGTGCTTTTGCCGGATCCATTCGGCCCCATGATCGCATGCACTTCTCCGGCTTTGATCTCCAGATCAATCCCTTTAAGGATTTCCTTGCCATCCACGCTGGCATGTAAATGTTCAATCTTCAGCATCATTCTAATTCCTTTTAGCCCACCGCGCCTTCAAGGCTTACGGCCAGTAATTTTCCTGCTTCGACGGCAAATTCCATCGGCAGTTCGGCAAATACATCTTTGCAGAATCCATTGACAATCATGCTGACCGCATCCTCTTCCGAGATGCCGCGCTGCATGCAGTAGAATAACTGATCATCGCCAATCTTTGATGTCGTGGCTTCGTGTTCGACCTGGGCTGTGGGATTCTTCACTTCAATATAGGGGAAGGTGTGCGCGCCACAGGTTTTTCCCAATAGCAACGAATCGCATTGCGAATAATTGCGCGCATTCTCAGCACCTTGCAGCACCTTGACCAATCCGCGATACGATTGCTGGCCATGCCCCGCTGAAATACCTTTGGAAAGAATGGTGCTTTTGGTGTTTTTGCCTATGTGCACCATCTTGGTGCCGGTATCGGCTTGTTGGTAATTGTTGGTCAGGGCTACCGAATAAAATTCGCCGACGGATTCGTCGCCGATGAGGATGCAACTGGGGTATTTCCAGGTGATGGCGCTGCCAGTCTCCACCTGCGTCCATGAGATACGTGAACGCTTGCCACGGCATGCACCGCGTTTGGTTACAAAATTATAGATCCCGCCCACGCCATTTTCATCACCCGGGTACCAGTTCTGGACCGTGGCATACTTGATTTGTGCATTCTCCAGCGCCACCAGTTCCACCACTGCGGCATGCAACTGGTTTTCATCACGCATGGGGGCCGTACATCCTTCGAGATAACTGACATATGCATCTTCATCAGCGATAATCAGGGTACGTTCAAACTGGCCGGTGTTGGAGGCATTGATGCGGAAATAGGTGGACAACTCCATCGGGCAACGTACGCCTTTGGGGATATAAACAAACGATCCATCGGTAAATACGGCGGAATTGAGCGATGCAAAGAAATTATCCGTGGTGGGCACCACGCTGCCCAGATACTGACGCACCAGATCGGGATGTTTTTCAACAGCTTCGGACATGGGACAGAAAATCACGCCGGCCTCCGCCAGCTTTTTCTTGAAGGTCGTGGCGACTGAAACGGAATCAAATACAGCATCCACAGCTACGCCCGCCAGCATTGCCTGTTCATGCAGCGGGATGCCCAGCTTCTTGTAAGTTTCCAGCAGCTTGGGGTCCACCTCATCCAGACTCTGCGGCGCATCATCATTCGATTTGGGTGCCGAATAGTAGGAAATGGATTGATAATCAATGGGTTCATAATCCACATGCGCCCATTTTGGCTCGCTCATGGTCAACCAGTGACGATAGGCGGCAAGCCGCCATTCGGTCATCCATTCCGGTTCATGCTTCTTGGCCGAAATTAGCCGAATGACATCTTCACTCAGACCGGGAGGTACGGTATCCGCCTCAATGTCGGTGACGAATCCGGCTTCATACTCCTGTTTAACCAGAGCTTCGACTTGCATGTTTTTAGCCATGACTTACTACCCTGCCTGTCGTAGTTTCGGGGTTGAGGCGCCGGGCTTTTCCATACGCATAATGGGCGAAAAATCAGGCTGAATCATATCTTCCAGGCTGATGTCGCCCAGAGCATGCCGCACCGCCTGATTAATCATATGCCAGTTGTCGCGGGTAGCGCAGTGGCTTTCCTGTTCACAGTTTCCTGCTTCCCGATTGCATTCGGTAAGTGCGATGGGGCCTTCCAGGGCCACGATAATATCACGTACGGAAATATCGGTGGCTTTGTGTGCAAGGCGATAACCACCTCCGGCGCCGCGAACGGATTCGAGCAGATTCTCGTGTAGAAGGATCTGTAGAATTTTGCTCACGGTCGGCAGGGGTACGCGCACCTGATCGGCCAAGTCGGCTGCATTGTGTACTTCGACTGTGTCTTTGGCGAGCTGCGTCATCAACAGCACACCATAATCGGTCAAACGTGTAATCCGGAACATGTCAACGCCTCTCTTAAAAGGGGACCATTCTACTCCTATATAATAGTCCGGGCAATGGCATAAAGCCATTATTGTTTAGTGGGATTGCTTCTGTCACCCTGTCAACCGATGATGAGGCCGTGCGTTGTAATGGGTATAGTTCGACAGAAATGAGCCAAAGTGAGGAAGTCAATCGCCGCCCAGAGATTTGTAAGAGGCTCAAATAAGGAGGTAATATTATGAACATAAAACACATAAGCATGATGATTGCAGGGCTTGGTCTGGCTGTGGTGCCAGCTATTTCCCATGCGGATGAAGGTGACGCAGGTGATCGAATTGAGCACAGGTTGGATGTAAAGGGTGATCGTATCAATGACCGTCTGGATCGCAGGGGTGAGCGAATTGATCGCCGTCTGGACCGTAAGGGCGAAAGGATTAACCGGCGATTCGATCGGCGTTCAGATCGGGCGGAAGAACGTGGCCGCGATGGTCTGGCCCGACGGCTGGATCGTAAGGGTGACCGCATTGAACGACGTCTTGACCGTCGCGGGGATCGGGCTGAACGTCGTTTTGATCGCAAAGGTAATCGGATTGATCGGCGACTGGATCGCAGGGGCGAGCGCATTGATCGCCGTCTGGACCGCAAGGGCGAAAGGATTAACCGGCGGTTTGACCGGCGTTCAGATCGGGCGGAAGAACGTGGCCGCGATGGTCTGGCCCGACGGCTGGATCGTAAGGGTGACCGCATTGAACGACGTCTTGACCGTCGCGGGGATCGGGCTGAACGTCGTTTTGATCGCAAAGGTAATCGGATTGATCGGCGACTGGATCGCAGGGGCGAGCGAATTGATCGGCGGATTGATCGCAGAGGGGGTCGCCGTGCGGAACGTATGGGTGGCCGGGATGGTTCTCACGCCCGTCAACGTTCCCATTAGAGGGCGGAAAGATCTGAGCATCGTGCCATGCGCAACCTCCGCCACACAGGGACCGGTAAACAGGGATTTATTCCAATCTGTTTTTTGTCACCGGATGTAATAGCTGGAGATGCACTCGTAATTTGTCCAGGTGCATTCAAATTCCACTTTGGCGTTATGTGTAGCACAATGCACAATGCTTGGGCAAGACACGTATGTGGCCGACTGGAAAGTCGGCTTCGTTATGAGGCATCAGTTTATAACAATTTCCCGTGGCCGAAGCCGAGCGCGTGGCCTCCCTCTTCGAGCACTATCAGGCGCTGACTGCACCTTTAGTAACGCCAGATTCGAAAGACCACCGTTCAGCCCGAAGGAAATCGTTATCGTGATGGAGGACTTGATTCGCGGATGAAGTCGAGGGAGGAACCCTAGTGAATAGTTCTGATGCGTATACATTCGCTTCTGAGGTTGATCGCCAAATTGAATCTCTTCCCGATACTGGCTATCGCCTCAAAAAGGGGCGGGGCAAGGTGTTGCGGGAAGAACTTCTACCTTTGAGCCGACTGGCTCTGTTTTTCAAACGTCCCGGCCTTTCGGTGGAAGTGGCAGGGCATGAGGATAATGGGCGTGCAGATGGCCACATTTGGATCACCGGATTCCTAGAAAAAGAATTCGAGATTCAAATCACCTATATCTACACTCATGAAGATTCTTTGCGTGATGAATTGCTGAACAGTCAAGGGTATTGCCCTGGAGCTGGAAAAATCAAAAGGGTTAATGGAGATATCGTTGCAGAAATGGGGGGGCAGACTCAGATGAACATGTTCATCGGATAGCATCAGGAGTTCTCGAACGATTCCGCAAAAAAGTGGAAATGACGTATGCATCTGGAACCGTACTGCTGATTGCTTTCGATGATATGAAGCTCTATAGCGGCTACCGGAAGTCATTGCTTCAGGTGATTAATAAGGAGGGTGGATTGACCGGCAGCCAATTCGCCGAGGTTTATCTGATCAACACTGAGACAAACGAGCTGCGGAGAGTGGCATAAGCAGAGTAGGCGGCAATGGGCCGATTGTTTACAGCTTCTAAAAAATGGGGTCTGGTCTA
>CAZEMN010000095.1:0-7103 GCA_964513335.1 uncultured Zetaproteobacteria bacterium
GTTAGGCTAATCGGAGTTTCATAGGATTCCTTCATCATGGTGGACACATGATGGTAAAAGCTATTTTAGACACTGATGAACGCAGATTGACGCTGATAAATACGAAAAAGCCAGACCTTTTATAAGTCTTTACGCCATCTGCATAAATCTGTGTTTATCTGTGTCTGAAAATGAAGTTTTAATGCCGGAGTTGGCGCTCCACCAGTGGCAGGGCAATGCGGCGCGGTATTAATTTCTGCATGAGAAATAATAGTTTGTGGCGAATGCCGGGGACGCAGTAGCCGCCACCATGATCCAGTTTTTTGAGTGCTTGGCTGACGACCAGAGTAGTTCCCGTGCGGAAGGCGGAGCCTGTGCCGTGCGGCATGCCGGATACATCCCGGAATCCCGTAGGCGAAGGGCCGGGCGCCAGCGTGACCACGCGAACCTTATCTGCCAGTTCAATACGCAATGCTTCGCTCCACCACGTTAATCCGGCCTTGCTTGCGGCATAGATACTCATGTGTGGCAGAGGAGTTTCACCGGCCAGAGAAGATACATTGATGATAAACCCTTGATGGCGAATCAATATGGGAAGCAGGCTGTGGGTAAGCTGTACGGGTGCTGTAAGGTTTGTCTGCAGCATATCCAGTTGGGGTGGTATTTCACGGTATTCAAACCTTCCCCAGATACCGAATCCGGCATTGTTCACCAGCCCTTCCAGTTCATGCTGCCGTTTGATGTCGTCAATCAGGACTTCTATGTCACTCACGGAAGTCAAATCACCATAGATGCAGGTATGCCGGTTTGGCTGTTGTAGCATATCAAGGATTAATCGCATGCGGGCGCGATCCCGTCCGTGCAGGATGAGGTTAAAACCGCGTTTTTCCAGTTGGCAGGCAAATTCACGGCCAAAGCCACCCGTTGCTCCGGTAATCAGAACTTTGCCGGCATTGCTCATGATGCTTTCTGTATTTTCACCATGCGTCGGCTCCGCTGTTCAAACGCACAAACCTCGTGAATGCTGCAAGATTCCAGTAAAGCAAGACAATCATCCATGGCATACCCGACGGTTTCAGGCGAATGGGCATCTGAACCAAAGGCGAAGGGAACATCCGATTCAGCCGCACGCCGAATCATGTGCGGATGTGGGTAGATTTCTTTCACCGGTTTGCGCAGGCCCGCCGAACTGATTTCGAGGGCGCAACCAGCCTTCCTGACCGCTTGCAGCATGGACTCCATGGCGGATGCAACGCGTTTGCTGCCTTCGGGAGCCCGATGTCCGAATTTCTTGATTAAATCGGGATGACCGATGATGTCGAACATGCCGCTAGCGGCGGATTGCGCCACCAGGTCGAAATAGGCACACCACGCATCCTCAATATTGCAGCCATCCCAATGCTTGATCTTATCCGGATTATCGAAATCCCAGCCTTCGATATAGTGAACGGAGCCAATCACATAATCCCAGTTGTATGAGGCGATGATGGCGGCAACATCCGTTTCACTTCCGGGACGGAAATCTGCTTCCAGGCCTACACGTACGGTCAATGTTCCCGAGGCATCATCGCGTACGGATTCAACTTCACGCTGGTAGTCATCCAATTCCTGCATATCCATGCGCCAGTCGTCGTCAAATGCCGCTGGCATGGGCGAATGATCGGACATGCCTATTTCGGTCAGCCCGGCCTGAATCGCAGCCTCTGCATAGTCACGCACATCACCTTTGGCATGGTGGCAGCGGGGCGTGTGCATATGATAATCAGGAACGGCTTGGTAGTGCATGGCGTGAACTTAACCGTTTTTTGCTATTGGTGCAGCATGAAAGGGAACCAGTGTATCCGGCGTTTGGTATAAGCGGCCTGATGCATCCATGAGGACAGCCTGTAATCCTTTGTTCCGAATCTTCTTCAACCCATCGGGGCCCGCAACAAATAACGCCGTGCTCCAGCCATCTGCAAGGGTGGCATTGGATGCAATCACCGTAGCGCTCATGCTTTTCATGGCAGGCATGCCTGTCGCGGGATTCATGATGTGATGGTATCGCTTGCCATCCAGCAGGAAGAACCGTTCGTAATCGCCCGATGTAACGATGCTGATGTCGCCATGCACCTCAAACCAGCCAAGGGTTTTATTTTTATCACGCGGATGCCGAATGCCAATGCGCCACGGTTTGCCGTTATGGCTGCCAATGGCGCGCAAATCACCTCCGGCATCGAGAATGGCGCTGGTGATACCGTGTGCTTTGAGGATTTCAATGCCTCGATCTATGGCATAGCCCTTGGCAATGGCGCCGAAATCGAGTTTTGCTTGTGTATTCAGGCGTTCCCATTTGGTTCCTGCATGTGCGATAAGATTGTTGTGAACACCGGATAAAGCCGTGCGAATGGCTTCGGCTGAAGGCAATTTGTTTGGCGGATCGGGCAGGGAGAAGCCCCACAGCAGACTCAGGCTGCCGATGACGGGCGTGAAAGCGCCACCGCTCTGGCGTGAAATATCCAGCGACTGTTGCAGCAACTGGCTGACTTCCTCCGGCAGCGTGACCGGTGTTCCCTGTTGGGAGGCATTTAATGCCTTCACTGCGTTCGGGTGATCGCCGTAGATCGTGAATTCGTCTTCGATGCGCTGCATTTCCGTTGTTGACGCCTTGATGGCATCTAGGGCCTGATCGTGCGGCACACCAGCGATGGTGAAGGAAACCAGAGTTCCCATGATGAAGCGTGATTCCTTCACATCCTGAGGGGCAGGACTACATGCCGTGAAA
This sequence comes from uncultured Zetaproteobacteria bacterium, assembly GCA_964513335.1. Lineage (GTDB taxonomy): Bacteria > Pseudomonadota > Zetaproteobacteria > Mariprofundales > Mariprofundaceae > JAUZQZ01. The sequence continues at coordinate 2,744 of CAZEMN010000095.1, forward strand.
GTCAGGGTCAATGCAAGCAGTAACATGCTCATGGGAACTTCAAGAAACCTGTTACGTCCACTGCTGGCTGTTTGACGAGGTTGGATGGTTGAAATGGCAGTTCTCATAGCACGAAGTCGCTTGTTTTGTTCATTCTTTGCACGCGCAAAGAACGAACCAAGAAACGCGCCCGGCATCTGCCTGCCCTTCGGGTTCCCTCGGCTGTGCGGTAAAACGGGCACGACTTCGCTGCTTTTCCCCGTTTTCCCGCTTGCCTCGGCAGCCAGCCAATCGGGATGGTGGCTAACAACATATGTTGATCTTTCTTAGTGTCCTTCGTGCCTTTGTGGTGAACCTGAACTGTTACTCTGTGTTTACAGCGGTAAAATGTCATGCGGCGGCCAGATGTCCGTGGCTTGCGTGAGTGATGTGGTTATCTGCATCGAGATAGACCAGTTTGGGTTGGAAACAGGCGGCTTCCGCCTCACTCATGCCGGCATAGGTGCAGAGGATGACCAAATCTCCCGCACTGGCCTTGTGCGCCGCCGCACCATTCATGCCGATGGTGCCGGAACCGCACGGTGCTTCGATGGCATAGGTGGCGAAGCGTTCGCCATTGGTCACATTGTAAATATGCAATTGCTCGAAGGGTGTGATGTTCGCTGCATCCAGCAAATCCCGGTCAATGGCACAGGAACCTTCATAATCCAGATTGGCGTGCGTGACCGTGGCGCGGTGCAATTTTGATTTTAACATAGTGATATTCATACCGTCTCCAGTGCGTAACCGCCCAGCTCACCCCTGATTTGTCCGATAATTGCGTCAAACATGCTCATGTGCAGGAGCACACTGCGCGTATTTTCCTTGTTCTCGAATAAATCAGGTGCAATCTGAACGGTTACCATTAATTCTTCCAGCTTACTTCAGTGCTACGTTATCAATCAAACGCGCCTTGCCAATGGTGGCAGCAATGAACGCGCGTGCGGGGCGATCCGTGATTCGGGTGCTCTCCACGAGGGTGGAAGCATCGCGGATTTCAATATATTCAGGATCAATTTGTTTCATTTTCAGGTCATTTCTAGCGTTTTTTAGAAGTTTTTCGCAGCTTTTCTCACTGTTTTTAGTATTTTCAGCGATTTTCTGAATGCTGGCATGCAGCGCAATGGCCCGCTTGCGTTCTTCCGCCGACAAATAACGGTTGCGGCTGCTCATGGCCAGCCCGTCCGGTTCGCGCACGGTTTCGCAACCCACAACCTCCACCGCCATGTGCAAATCCGTCATCATACGGCGGATGATGGCGAGTTGTTGCCAATCCTTTTCACCAAACAGGGCGATATCCGGCTGGACGATATTGAATAGAATATTAACGACGGTCACGACGCCATCGAAATGGCCGGGCCGGGCTGTGCCGCATAATACGTCCGACAATTCGGTCACCTTTAGCGTGATGTTTGGCGGGCCTGATGCGTACAGGTTCTCTGGATGGAAAACAATGTCCGCACCTTCAGCTTCGCAGATTCCCTTATCCGTCTCAAAGGTGCGCGGGTATGCGTCCAGATCTTCATTGGGCCCGAATTGTAAAGGATTTACATAGATACTGACGACCACCACATCGGCCAGTTCTCTAGCTTTGCGAATCAGGCTGGCATGGCCTTCATGCAGGCAGCCCATGGTTGGCACCAGCGCAATCCGTCTGGTTCCACGCAGTGGAGCAAGGGCATCCCGGAGTTCGCGGGGTGTTTCGGCAACGATCATCCCGGAAACTTTCCTTTGCGCACATCCTCGGACCAGCGCCCGATGGCATCGGTGGCGGTGTTTCTCAAGTCTGCATAGGCCGGGGCGAAGGGTGGATTCTTTCCCGACAAGCCGAGCAGGTCGTGCCAGACCAGCACCTGCGCATCACATGCCGGACCGGCACCAATGCCGACGGTAGGAATGTCCACCATATCCGTAATTTCAGCGGCCAGGTCGTGCGGAATGTTTTCCAGTACCAGCGCAACGGCCCCTGCTTTCGCAACGGCTTTGGCGTCTTTTTTTAATTGTTTTTGCTCGCCCCTGCTCTGGCCGCGTTTGCCGTAGCTGCCAAACTTCTTAACGGACTGCGGCATCAGCCCAATATGAGCGACCACTGCAATTCCCCGGTCTGCCAGAAAGCGAATGGTTTCGACCATGGGTTCACCACCTTCCAGCTTGACGGCATCACAGCCTGTTTCCTGCAATACGCGCACGGATGTTTCAAATGCCTGTTCGGGGGAATTCTGGTATGTGCCGAAGGGGAGATCGCAGACCACCCAGGCATTTGTCTTCCCGCGAACCACAGCGGCGGTGTGGTGGATCATGTGTTCAATTGTGACGGGGAGTGTGGTGTCGAATCCGAGGCAAACCATGCCCAATGAATCGCCGACCAGCAGCACGTCCACACCGGCTTCTTCGGCAAGCTTTGCGCTGGTGGCATCGTATGCCGTCAGCCATACTGTTTTTTCGTCATGCTGCTTGGCGCGCAAGAGCGTCGCCGCAGTGACAGTTTTCTTTTCGTTCATCGCTTCCTTTCCGCTTCGGCCCGATTGTTTGCATTCCAATCCGGTGCCGTCTTCAGGATGGGCAGACTCTAAAAGGTAGGTGAGATTTACTCAAGATAACAGCGCGTTCGTTCTTGACATGTGTACATTTGTGCATATACTATTAATATACGTTATGAGTGGGACGAAGCGAAACGAGAAGCAAACCTCGCCAAGCATGACGTAGATTTCAAGGCGGCCAGTAACTTTTCATGGCCTCAATCCGTGACGATTCCGGACAGGCGGAAAGACTACAGAGAAAAACGCTTTGTTTCGCTGGCTCCTATTCATGGAAGATTGCATGCAATGGTCTGGACGCCAAGAAATGAAGGTATCCGTATCATTGGTTTGTGTAAGGCCAACAGGCGCGAGGAGATGTACTATGAAGAAAAAACCTGAGCATATTTCGCAGGCAGATTGGGATGCCGTGGATGTCCCCGAACTGACCGCCAAAGATTTTGAGCGAAGCTTGCCCTTTGAAAAGCTTCCATCCGTTATTCAGTCCGCAATCAGGGGCAAACAACGGATTACCATCCGGCTGGATGCCGATATTATTGAACGCTTCAAGCTCATGGTTGAGCAAAGCGGAGGTGGAAGCTACCAAGCGGAAATCAACAAAGCGTTACGGGAATACATCTCAGGTAAAGGTGTGGTTGAAGCCGTGCGCGAGGTGGTGCGCGAGGAACTAAAACATGCGGCATAACATCAATTCTAGACCCCAAGATTTGCTCCATATAGTTGACCAACTTGTTCTACTTTGGTATAATAGACTTCTTTGGAGAAATAAGAGGTGCGCCATGATAGTGAATATTTCTGAAGCCAAGGCGAATTTATCCAAGTTGGTAAATATGGCCTTTCACGGAGAAAAAATTGTGATTGCCAAAAATAATTTACCGCTTGTTGATCTGGTTGTTCACAAGCCTGAAGGCAAGCGCAAACTAGGTTTGTTGGCGGGACAGTTTGTGGTGCCGGATGATTTATGCGATGAAGATGAGTCTGTTAATGCGATGTTTTATGGCGATGAGTGATGAAAATCATCATTGATACGCATATCTTTCTATGGGCTATTTCAGAACCGGATAAAATTGACATACAAAAACGGGCAGAACTGGAAACAGCCGCCAATATTATTTATGTCAGTTCGGTAAATATTATTGAAATTATGATTAAATCATCGCTTGGAAAATTACAGGTTAATTTCGACCCCATTGAAATAGCTGAGCGAAGCGGTTTTGAACTACTCGATTTTAGCGCTCAGGATGCGATGCCTCTGAAGAACATGCCGTTTCACCATAAAGACCCGTTTGATCGAATGCTAATCGCGCAAAGCAATGCACGTGGTTTTTTCCTGATGACAGATGACCAGAAATTCAGTCTCTACGATTGCAAACTGCTATAGCATGCTTGCTCCATCTTCTGAAAACAACTCAACAACTCATGCCTGCCCCGATATGGTGTTGAAGGAAAAAACGTTGTTGATGCCGTTCGATCAGTAGTGCGTGAGGAGTTGAGGCACGCTGCATAGGTGTTGTCAGCCAGCACCATACTGAAATTCCCGGGGAAGATTTCCGGACGGACCATATATGACCCTCTCCGCACTCTTCGTTAGGCGCCGCCTGCGATTTTGCCAACGGCGCTAATACAGGATGCATGCCTACCTCGTACGAGCTCGAATTCGGCATTTGCCTCATAAATAAACCCTGCTAGTTCTAGAAATTCTACAGGCTCAGGGTGATATCTGAAAATAGGCCCTCCACTCATACCTCCGAGCTCGGAACGTTCTGGAATGCCGCCGGAACCATCAGGCCAATATGAGTCGCCTA
>CAZEMN010000096.1:0-4485 GCA_964513335.1 uncultured Zetaproteobacteria bacterium
AAATTTCAGATCGGACAAAAAGGATGTAGTCCGTTTGGACGCCCGCAAGGGCGGGGCGCAAGCCCTGAGGGCCAAAGACCCGAATCAAATGGGCCGAAGCGGGGAAGGCAATCGCCGCTCATGAGTTCAGTAATTGGCTCAGACCATCACCTCATGCCACAATGCGCCCATGCCGCAACATAGTCACAAAAATAGCAACAACATACTGCATCATCGGGTTCTGGCTCTGGCTGCAATGGTGCAATGCGCCCATCTCGTTAGCGGTATTGCCCGCAAGGGCGTAGCCGACGCCGTAGAGATCGAAACCTGTATTTCCAGCATCTTTGCTTCTTCCGGAAATACGCCTGAGCAGATATACGGTGACATAGCAAAACTACGCACCGGGCTTGTCACGTTATCCCGTTTATTGCAGGGCGAGGATATGGGTAAGGATGTCCAGCGGACCAAGGAGTTGATGGCCTATACAGCAGCCATGATGACGCTGGAACGCAAACTCGCCCGCAATCCCGCAATGCTGAAAAAACTGGCCGAAGGTATGCTGCGCATTGAGAAGCAGTCCGAGTATTTCAAGGGCTTTATGCACGATAATGTCATTGCCGCCATTTCAGCTTTGTATGGCGAAACCATCAGCACCATGAAACCCCGTATTATCGTGCGAGGCAAATCTGATTATCTGCGCCACGGCATCAATACCAACAAGGTTCGCGCGCTGCTGTTGGCTGGCATCCGAGGGGCACATTTATGGCGGAAACATGGCGGCAGCCATCTGCAACTGTTATTGCGCCGCCGGGCGATGGCCAGAGAAGCCGTTAAATTATTGGGCCATGTCTGACATGCATGCATCTGTGCATAGTGTAAGTGGCTCGCTACTGGCCAGCATTTGAAGGCAGGAACAGGGCTCAATGACGCACATCGTAAGTCATTGATTTGTAAGAAAATGGAGCACGCGCTTTTCGCTTTTTACGATTCCACCAGGGATAACGCCCCCCTCTTCATTGAATTTTAATATTTGTGTAGTTACCATTCGCCCCATGCATCATTTCATGAGGCGTTATCGCAAGGCTGGGCTAACTATTTTAGCAGTGTTTACCGTGCAACTCATCGCGGTGAGTTTCTGTGCCATTCCACCGGTGCATGCGGCGCCTCTCACAACAGGTGGGGCCATGCCCATGGATATAACGGCTATGCAGTGCAACATGGATATGCCCACGCCCGTCGGACAGGACATGCCGGAAGACGCACATTGTAAAACACCCGATTTCAACACTTTTTCAAATCAGGTCAACGATGTGTCGGTCTCACGGGCGCTTATTGCCGTCCTGCCGACCCTTCAGCATCAACCTGCTTCGGTATCCGAGCAGGAACAAGCCCTGATCATCGTTTCCGAGGCACCACCTCGAAGCACTTCCCTTATTTACCAAACCAGTCTCCGCATACGCCTGTAAGACAACCTTCTGAAATTCGCTGCCGGGACACTGTGCCCGCGCAGGTGTATATTTATTTTTTCAGGAGGTTGATATGCCCAAATTTATCGCATACGCCCTGGCGTTCGCGCTTGCTAACAGCAACACAAATAAAGCCATCCGCAGAACCCCACAGGCGGTTCGAATCAAGGCGCGGCACGCAGGGAATGGACGTGCCCTTGCCAAGCGCCGTAACGCGGAGCCGGACCGCCTGTGGGGTTTCCTCCGGGCGAGCCACTGGACGGCCATCCACAGTGTTACATCGGCTTGCCATAGTTCGCCCTATGGCCGCGCCGGAGTGTCTTGCGGGCTGACCGCCCGGCGGCTCGCTGCGTATGGCTTTATTTGTGTTGTCGTTGGTTTATCCACAACCATACTTCAGGCAAAAGCCAATGCGCAGGAATTAGAATTAACCGTTCCTGCACTTGAACCCCGCCTGGAACAGGCCCCTGCACGCCCTGTGGACCATATTCTCACGCTTGCCGAGGCCGAGCGGATTGCATTAAAAGTCAACCCGGGACTGGCAAGCATGGCAAGCCGCGCCAAGGCCATTGCCGAAATCCCGCCACAGGTGGGAACGCTCCCCGACCCGCACCTTGCCCTTGATTCCGTCAATCTGCCAGTGGATACGTTTTCTACGGCACAGGAAAACATGACACAACTGCGCGTAGGTCTATCGCAGGAAATACCTTTTCCCGGTAAACTCAGAATCAGGGAAGAAGCAGCGCAGTTCGAGGCGGAGTCGGCCAGTTTCGATGTCGTGGAAACCAGCCTGAGACTGGTTCGTAATGTGCATATTTCATGGTGGAACCTGTTTTATCTGGATCGGGCGCTGGAGATTATCAAACGCAATGAACAGCTGCTCAGACAGTTCATCCGTATTGCCGAAACCAAGTACAAGGTGGGGGAAGGCCTGCAACAGGACGTGCTGCTGGCGCAGGTGGAACTCTCCAAGTTGCTGGATATTGATATCCGTCTTGTGGGCGCGCGCCGGGATGAACAGTCGCGCCTGAACAAGTTGCTGAATCGGCCCACGCATCTCGCTGTACGCCTTCCGGGCAAGGTGGAAGAAACGCTGCCGCAAATGCCGCCGGAAACCGAATTGCACCAAATCGCCTTGAAGGCCCGGCCATTGCTGGCCAGCCAGAGCGAGCGGATCAAGGCGGCCGAAAAAAGAGTGGATCTGGCTGATCTGGATTACTACCCCGACTTCAAGATTGGTGCGGGATATGGTTTTCGTCAGGGTAACAATACGGGCCGCACCAGCTCCCGCGCAGACTTTCTTAGCATGGGCATAAGCCTCAATCTGCCGATTTACACTTCAACCAAGCAGGACCGTGCGTTGGCGCAGCGCAAGGCGGAAGTGGCGAAAGAAGAGTTCGCGCTGCGCGACGACACCGAAGCGGTCTGGTCCGAAGCTTCAACCGCGCTTGCGGATTACATCAAAACGAAGGATCAGGCGTCCCTGTTCAAAACCGGCATTATTCCGCAAGCGAGCCAGACCGTGGATTCCATGCTCGCCGGTTATCAGGTGAACAAGGTGGATTTCCTCAACCTCGTCCGTTCCCAGATCACGCTCTACAACTACGAAACGCTGTACTGGAAGGCCCTGACGGGTGCAAGGCAAAGCCTGGCGCGTCTGGAAGCCGCCATCGGCAAAAAGATTAAGGAGATCACGCATGAATAAAAAGTCCATAGGCATTGCCATCATCACTCTGGCGCTGGGCACTGGCGGGGGCTACTGGCTGGCATCCCAAAAGCAACCGCCAACTCAGGATCGGCAAAGTGCCAAGACGGACGGTGAGCGCAAACCTTTGTTTTACCGTAACCCGATGAATCCGGAGGTCACCTCCCCCGTCCCGGCCAAGGATAATATGGGCATGGATTATATCCCGGTCTATGCCGGTGGGGATCAGTCCGCTAACGAACCTGCGGGTACAGTGAGAATCGACCCGGTCACGGTACAAAACATCGGTGTACGCACGGCCCTGGCCGTGCGGAAAACCTTGACCCGCGAAGTGCAGAGTGTGGCCCGCGTGGATTATGATGAAAAACTGATCACCCGCCTGCATCCCAAGACGGACGGCTGGATCGGCAAACTGCGCGTGGACGAGACCGGCGAACCGGTGAAGAAAGATGAAATTCTGTTGTCAATTTATTCACCGCAACTGGTATCCAGCCAGGAAGAATATCTGCTGGCCCTGAGTAATATAAAAACGCTGAAGAACAGTCCTTTTCCGGACATCCGCCGCGGCGCGGCGGATCTGCTGCGTTCCACCCGCGAAAGGCTTGAGTTGCTGGATGTTCCCGAACATCAGATCAGGAAACTGGAAAAAACACGCAAGGTGATGAAATTTTTGCACATCCATTCCCCATTCGATGGCATTGTGGTCAATATCGGCGCCCGCGACGGACAATATGTCACACCGCAAACCGAGATTTACATGATCGCCGACCTTTCCAGGGTATGGGCCTATGTGGATGTCTACGAATATGAGTTGCCGTGGATCAGGGTCGGAGATGAGGCCCATATGCGCCTTGCATCCCTGCCCGGAGAAACCTTTACCGGTAAAATAACCTATATTTATCCCTATCTGGAGGCCAAGACGCGCACCATCAAGGTGCGTCTGGAATTTGAAAATCCCGGCATGAAGCTGAAGCCTGACATGTTCGCCGATGTCAATATCCATGCGAGCAAGCAGATAAATGCCATTGTCATCCCCAGCGAAGCCGTGCTGCGCACGGGAAGCCGCAACGCGGTGTTCGTGGTGCGCGGCCCCGGCACGTACGAGCCGCGCGATGTCAAGCTCGGTATCAGTTCGGAAGGTCTGGTGCAAATCCTCGCCGGCGTCAAGGAAGGCGAGCAGGTTGTGACCAGCGCCCAGTTCCTCATTGATTCCGAATCCAAGCTGCGCGAGGCCGCTGCCAAGATGATGGAAGTGAAAAAACCCACCGCGGCCAATCCACGCCCTGCCATGGACGAGGAAGCCAAGGGTATGGATATGAAGGGTATGGATATGAA
>CAZEMN010000096.1:4585-7034 GCA_964513335.1 uncultured Zetaproteobacteria bacterium
AAGGGTATGGATATGAAGGGTATGGATATGAAAGGCATGGATATGAAAGGCATGGATATGAAAAAGGGGGGAAAATAAGGCGTGAAACGTGTACTTTCTCACTGGAGTAATCACCTATGATTCAGGCGATTATCGATGGCTCACTCAAAAACCGGTTTCTGGTGATAATCGCCACGGGCTTCCTGCTCGCGGCCGGGTACTGGGCGGTAAAGAATACGCCGCTGGATGCAATTCCCGATCTGTCCGACGTACAGGTCATCGTGTTCACCGAGTTTCCCGGACAAGCGCCGCAGGTGGTCGAGGATCAGGTGACGTATCCGCTGACCACCGCCATGCTGGCCGTGCCGTTTGCCAAGGTGGTGCGCGGCTATTCCTTCTTCGGTTTCTCTTTTGTTTACATCCTCTTCGAGGACGGCACGGACATGTACTGGGCCCGCTCGCGCGTGCTGGAGTATCTGAATTTCGTCAGTGGCAAACTGCCTGTCGGCATCAACCCCACGCTGGGGCCGGACGCCACGGGTGTCGGCTGGGTGTATGAATACGCGCTGGTGGATCGCTCGGGCAAGCACGACCTCTCCCACCTCCGCTCCATTCAGGACTGGTATCTCCGTTACCCGCTGCAAACCGTGGAGGGCGTATCCGAGGTCGCTTCCGTCGGCGGTTACGTCAAGCAATATCAGGTGGAAGTGGATCCCAATGCCCTGCTGGCCTACCACATTCCGCTATCCAAGGTAAAACGGGCGATCCAACGCAGTAACAACGATGTCGGCGGCAGGCTCATCGAACGCGGTGAGACCGAATATATGGTGCGCGGTCTGGGTTATATCCAGTCGCTGGATGATTTGAGAAAAGTCGCCGTGGGTGTGGACAAAAACGGCACACCCATCCGCCTTCAGGATGTCGCCAACATCCATTTGGGGCCGGAATTGCGCCGGGGCGTGGTCGAGCTCAACGGCGAGGGTGAGGTGGCCGGCGGCGTCATCATCATGCGTTACGGGGCGAACGCCCTTGCCACCATCAAGGCAGTGAAGAAAAAACTGGAGGAACTCAAGGCAGGCCTGCCGGAAGGCGTGGAGATCGTACCTGTCTATGACCGCAGTAGCCTGATTGAGCGGGCGGTGGATAATCTTAAACACAAGCTGATTGAAGAATCCATTGTGGTTTCACTGATCTGTCTGCTGTTTTTGCTGCACGCACGTTCGGCGCTCGTCGCCATTCTCTCCTTGCCGGTCGGCATCCTTATCGCCTTCATCATCATGCGCTGGCAGGGCATCAACGCCAATATCATGAGCCTCGGCGGTATCGCCATCGCCATCGGCGCCATGATCGACGGCGCCATTGTCATGATCGAGAACGCGCACAAACACCTGGAGCATGCGGCCAAGGCCAAGGGGGGAGAATTGGACACCAAGGAACGCTGGCTTGCCGTGGGTACGGCATCCAGGGAGGTCGGGCCGGCGCTGTTCTTCTCGCTGCTCATCATTACCGTGTCGTTCCTGCCGGTATTCACGCTTCAGGCCCAGGAAGGACGGTTGTTTTCACCACTGGCATTCACCAAAACCTACTCCATGGCTGGTGCCGCCATTCTGGCCGTGACTCTGGTACCCGTTCTGATGGGGTATTTCATCCGCGGCAAGATCCCGCCCGAGGAAAAAAATCCCATCAACAGGGCGTTGCGTTTTATCCACAAGCCGGCACTGGACAAAGTCATCCAGTGGCGCTGGAAAAGCCTGCTCGCAGCCGTTCTGTTGCTGGCCGCCACGGCCTATCCGCTGTCCAGAATCGGCAGTGAATTCATGCCACCACTGGATGAGGGCGATGTGTTTTACATGCCCACGACCTTCCCCGGCATCTCCATCACCAAAGCCAAAGAACTCATGCAGCAGACGGACCGGATACTGAAAACCTTTCCCGAGGTGAAAACGGTGTTCGGCAAGGTGGGCCGCGTCGAGACCGCGACCGACCCGGCGCCTTTGTCCATGTTGGAAACGACCGTGCAGCTCAAACCCAGAGATGAGTGGCCTGACCCTGACAAGACGACGAAGACGCTGATGCATGAAATGGATCAGGCCATCCGCTTTCCCGGCGTGGCCAATGCCTGGACCTATCCAATCAAGACGCGCATCGACATGCTTTCCACCGGCATCAAGACGCCCATCGGCATCAAGATATCCGGACCCGATCTGGCCGTACTGGAAAGCAACGTCAAAAAAATCGAACAGGTGCTAAAAACAATGCCGGACACGCTCTCCGCCTTTGGCGATCGCACCGTGGGCGGCTATTACTTCGATTTCAACATCAATCGTGATGCTATTTCCCGCTATGGTCTGACCGTTGCGGATGTACAGGATGTCATTCAGAGCGCCATTGGCGGCATCAATGTGACACAGACGGTGGAAGGACTGGAGCGTTATCCGGTGAATCTGCGTTATCCGCGTGAATTGCGCGA
>CAZEMN010000097.1:0-6989 GCA_964513335.1 uncultured Zetaproteobacteria bacterium
GCTTAGGCTGATTCTCCCGATAGCCGCCTTGCTCGTTCTGGCAAAGGTGTGGAAGGAAAAGATTGGGCAATAGCGACACTAAAGTGTATTTCGAACGGCTGGACGAACCGGACCGGGTGGAAGGCATTGCCCGCCTGATGCTGCGGCGTGGACGATTGACGCCGCATGTGCTTGTTTTGTGTCCCGATCCCGGGTTTGTGGCCAAACTGGATGAACGTTTGTGGACGGTGCATCCGGAGTCCTTTCTGGCGCATGGCACAGATGGCGGGGATAAAGTGGAAAATGCCGAACATCCGATTTTACTTGCACTGGATGTCTGCCGCGATAATCAGCCGGAGGTGTTGATCAACGGCACCTGTGAAATTCCCCCGGACCTGACCGGATTTTCTTCGGTGGTGGATTTTGTGGACGCATGGAGCGAGCCAATGATGCATGCTTCGCGTGAGCGGTTCCGTAGTTACCGGCAACTGGGCATGAATCCGCAATATTTGGGCAGCAAAAAAAGATAACTCTGAGCAGTTATGAAAAAGGGTATAGAGCAAGCTACCTAATACCTACATAAATAAAGCCATATGCAGAGCACCACAGACGGTTCGGATCAAGGCGCGGTGTGCAGGGAATGGTTGTTCCCCTTGCCAAGCGCCGTAACGCGGAGCCGGGCCGTCTGTGGTGCTCCCTCCGGGCAAGCCGCTGGGCGGCCATCCGCAGTGTTGCGCCAACTTACCATAGCCGTGCTATGCTCGCGTCGGCGCGCCTTGCGGACTGACCGCCCAGCGGCTCGCTGCGTATAGCTTTATTTATGTAGGTATTAGTATTGCGAACGGCGTCGGCTTCCGTAGCATTCATGCATGGCCGATGATCCCAGCATTGAGGAAATTCTTGATAGTCTTGACCAGCTTCTAAAGGAAGGCACAGGGAAGAACGACGACTATTCCGGTGATATACAGGATGAAACGGACGAAGCGGATCAGCAGTCTGAGTCACAGGAGGATGAGGCTCAAACTCCGGAACAGTCGGTTGCAGAAGCTCCCGGCGATATAGCGGAAACAGATGATTCATCCACATCCGATGCTGAGGAAACGTCAGGATTTGAGCATTCGGCCACAGATATGGATGATGCACCGCATCCGCCCCGGGTGTTGTTGAGTGAATCCATGCTGGTGGACAATCCGCAGGAACATCTCCCCTTTGATAACAACGCCACCGTGGAGCCGGAAGGCTCCGGTGCGGATGATGACAATGAGGGCGTGGAGCCGACATCCACGCAGGTCGGCGCACTGGATGATGCGAAAATTGAGGAACTGATACACCATGTTTCCGATGAGCTCACCCGACGGTTGCATGCACGATTAGGCGAAGTGCTGCCCGGCATGGTGGCCGAAATGGTGGATGATGCCGTGCGGCAGTATATGGAAGGTTTGAGGCCGGAAGATAAAAATTAAACGCAACTCAGGGAAGGGATATGACAGAAAAATCTCCGGAATTAGCCAAAGCCTACGATCCGCAGGCGGTTGAGCCTGCGATTTCCGACCAATGGCTGAACTCCGATGCCTTTTCTCCCAAGCGTGGAGAGGGCTCTTATTGCATTGTTATTCCACCGCCGAATGTCACCGGAACGCTGCATATGGGTCATGCCTTTTCTTACACCTTGCAGGATATTCTGATTCGCTGGCAGCGCATGCGTGGCAAAAGCACTCTGTGGCAGCCCGGCACGGATCATGCCGGCATTGCGACCCAGATGGTGGTCGAACGCTTGCTGGATCAGGAAGGTGTTCACCGCCGCGATCTGGGGCGGGAACGGTTTCTGGATCGGGTGTGGGACTGGAAGGAGCACTCCGGAGGAACCATTATCGGTCAACTCAAGCGCCTGGGCTGTTCCTGCGACTGGTCACGCGAGCGTTTCACACTGGACGAGGGACTGTCCCGGGCCGTGCGCGAAGTGTTTGTCCGCCTGCATGATGAAGGCCTCATTTACCGTGGCAAACGTCTGGTAAACTGGGATCCGGTGCTGGAAACGGCGGTCTCCGATCTGGAAGTTGCGCATGAAGATGAGGCCGGGCACTTGTGGCATATGTGCTATCCGCTGGCCGGCGATCCGGAAAAGCATGTGATCGTGGCCACGACGCGGCCCGAAACCATGTTTGGCGACGCCGCCGTTGCCGTACACCCCGATGACAGCCGCTATACGGACCTGATCGGTAAAAGCGTGATCTTGCCGCTATCCAATCGGGAGATTCCGGTGATCGCCGATGCGTATGTTGATCCCGAATTCGGTACCGGTTGCGTGAAGATTACGCCGGCGCATGATTTTAACGACTACGAAGTCGGCCAGCGGCACGATTTGCCGATGCTGAATATTCTGACACCACAGGCGCATATTCTGGATTGCGCGGAGGTGCCGGAGAAATACCGTGGCATGGAGCGTTACGAAGCGCGTGAGCATGTGGTGGCCGATCTGGATGCGGCGGGTCTGTTGCATAAAATTGAGGAACACACCCATCCGATCGGGCGCGGAGATCGTTCGCATGCCGTACTGGAACCCTACCTGACCGACCAGTGGTATGTGGACATCAAACCGCTGGCGAAACCGGCGATTGAAGCAGTGGAGAACGGTGATATTCAATTCGTGCCGAAACACTGGGAAAAAACCTATTTCGAGTGGATGCGCAATATTCAGGACTGGTGCATTTCGCGGCAATTATGGTGGGGACACCGCATTCCGGCATGGTATTGTGACGATTGCGATCATATTACCGTGGTGCGTGAAACCCCCGAACGCTGTGAAGGCTGTGGATCGACCGGCATCCGGCAGGATGAGGATGTGCTGGACACATGGTTTTCTTCCGGGCTGTGGCCGTTTTCTGCGCTGGGGTGGCCGCAGGAAACGAAAGAAATGGACACCTTCTATCCGACCAGTGTGCTGGTCACCGGATTCGATATTATTTTCTTCTGGGTGGCCCGCATGATTATGATGGGGTTGAAATTCACCGGAAAAGTTCCGTTCCGGGATGTGTATATCCATGCCTTGATCCGTGATGCGCAAGGGCAGAAGATGAGCAAGTCCAAAGGTAATGCGGTCGATCCGCTGGAGATTGTGGATCAGTACGGCGCCGATGCCCTGCGCTTTACGCTGGCGCACATGGCCACGCCGGGCCGCGATGTGAAGCTGGATGTGGAGCGCATTGCTTCCAACCGGAATTTCATGAATAAAATCTGGAATGCGGCGCGGTTTGTGTTCATGAATCGCGGTGATGTGGTACCGGATGTGGAGTTCGCGCCCGAGTCAGATATCAACCGCTGGGTACTGTTTGAACTGGAATCCTGTGCCCGTGAAGTGGATAAAGCATTAACGGAATACCGGTTCAATGAGGCGGCGGCGAGTCTGTATGCCTTTGTATGGGGCGTTTATTGCGACTGGTATGTGGAAGCGGCCAAGGTTGCACTCTATGGCGGGGATGAGGTGGCGAAGCGGGAAACGCAAATCACCATGCTCACCGCGCTGGATGGCTGGTTGCGGCTGTTGCACCCGTTTTGTCCTTATGTTTCGGAAGTTTTATGGCAGACGTTGCATGGCGAGGATGCACGGCTGGTGACATCGGAATGGCCGGGTTCCCGGTGGAATGACCGCACATTCGAGGAAGCAGGCACGCGTATGCGGCAGGTGATGGATGTGGTCTCCGCCATACGTTCCATTCGCGGTGAGATGAATATTGCACCAGGCAAACGTATTGCGGCGGCGGTGGCGTGTTCTGCCGGATTGCATGCGACGTTGTCCATGCATGCGCCAACTATCAATGCGCTGGCGCGGCTTGAGGGCATTGACTGGCTGGAAGAGGGCGTGGAAATGCACGGCGCGGCTGTTGCGCCGCTGGATGATGCCACGGTTTATGTGCCGCTGGCCGGTCTGGTGGATATAGAGGAAGAACTGGCCCGGCTCGGCAAGGCCCGTGCAAAACTGGATAAGGACATTTCCAAATTGCAGGGGCGGTTGGGCAATCCGAAATATCGTGAAAATGCTCCGGCGGAGATTGTGGCCAGGGCAGAGGCGGAACTGGATAGCCTGCGAGCCAAACTTTCCGAAGTGAAAGCTGCAGAAGAACGTCTGGAGGCATTGCAGTGAGAAACGCTTTCAGGACGTATGGACGTCACCTCCATGTTGCGCTGTTTCTATTGTCAGCGCTGTTGCTGAGCGCATGCGAACCAGCGCCGGAAATGCCGCAGGAAATGCGTGAAGGGCTTATAGGCGTCTGGAAACAGACGGATGGCCCGGCATCGCTTCGTTTCTATGATGACAATACCGTGATGGTGCGCCTGCCGAACCGGACGCCACCGCTGAATTTTCTTTCATCCTATGAACTCATGAAGAACGGACAGATAGGCATTGCGACCGGGCAGGTCTGGCTGGGTCCGATTACCTGCGAATGGAAAAAGGGATCGAAAGTCATGCAGGTTATTCTCCCCGAGAAAGAAGAAGTTGTACTGCAATTCACCAAACAGCGAAGTTAAACATTACAATTTGACGATTTATTCATAGTATTGTAAAATTTAGCCATGATTCAACGCGAGATGCTACCAACGCTGTTGCAGGCCAGTACGGAATATCCTGTCGTGACAGTGACCGGTCCGCGCCAGAGCGGTAAGACGACATTGTGTCGGCATGCATTTCCCGACAAAACATACATCAATCTTGAGGCTCCGGATACGCGTCGTTTTGCACAGGAAGACCCGCGAGGATTCCTTGCTACCATCCCGGCAGGAGCCATCCTGGATGAAATTCAGCGAGCGCCTGAAATTCCCTCGTATATACAGGAACTGGTAGATGAGAAACCCGTGGCGGGGCGTTTCATTCTGACCGGAAGCCAGCAATTTGAGCTGATGGATCAGGTAAGTCAGTCATTGGCGGGGCGCACTGCGTTACTGCGACTGCTACCGCTGTCCATCAGGGAAATACAGGATAGCGGCCATCAGCGCTCATTATTTTCACTGATGCATAGCGGCTTCTATCCACGAATTATCCGGAATGATCTGAACCCGTCGCAGGCCATGGGCGAATATTTTTCCACCTATGTGGAGCGGGACCTGCGTCAGCTCAGTGCGATCCACGATTTGCAGAAATTTGAACGCTTTGTCCGCCTGTGCGCCGGACGCACCGGACAATTACTTAATCTGAATAATCTGGGTAGTGATGCCGGTATTTCGCACAGTACTGCGCGGCAATGGCTGGATCTGTTACAGGCGAGTTATATTGTGTTTCTGCTACCGCCATGGTTCACCAATACCCGCAAACGACTGGTCAAATCCTCAAAATTATATTTTTATGATGTCGGGCTGGCTGCCTGGCTGCTGGGAATCAACAGGTCTGAACAGGTGCAACGCGACCCTTTATATGGCGCACTGTTTGAAAACATGATTATCGTGGACAGATTAAAGACGAAGTTCAATCAGCGAGCTGGCGCAGGGATGTATTTTTATCGTGACAATGTTGGTAACGAGGTGGATTTGATTGAACCGGAAGGTGCCGGAGTTCACGCGCTGGAAATCAAGGCCGGAGCGACGATTAACCGCGACTACTTTAAAGGATTGGCTCACTTCAAAAAGAGCTTTCCGGATCAATGGATTGACGGATGCGTTGTGTATGCCGGGGCTGAAGCCCAGCAACGCACCGAATGGCAAGTCGTTGCCTGGGATCAGATGTTTCGTGAATACAGCAGTCAGGCTGGCGGGTAAGCTTTCGAATTACCCGACCGGTGAGATTGGCAAAATAAATCTGCCGATTTTATTCGTTTGCCGTAGTAATCCCAGCCGGGTCAGGGAATAACCCCGGGCGGGGATACGAAATTCGATCTCTTGCCAGTTGTGGGGTACCTCAGTGACGAGGCAACATACCCGATTGACGATATGGATACCGGTTACAATCCATTGGTCCGAATTATCCCCGCCATCGATGACAGTCCAGACGTGGGTGACAGGCAGACGTTTGAGCAGTTTGAAATCTGGGCCGAAAGTCTCCAGCCCAAGCCCGCCCCATATATCATAATTGGCATCCTTGTGACGATACGGACGGAAGAATTCGTAAAAAGCATCTTCATGCAGTGTAAGCATTTCAGACAGCGTGTTACGTATTATCCACAAACACAACTTGCCGATGTTGTGCCAGAAACCTTTTATCGGGCGTGAAGCGTTCGGGCAGCGTAATCATCTTCCCGGCCAGCGGGTGAAAGAACTCTCGTATAAAGGGTTCGTCCCGCTGCTCCAAATCTTTTGACAGCATTACGTGAAAATTATCGTCCAATGAAATCAGCCCACGATCAAATGCCTTGTCGTGTAGCGCTGACAGACAGAGGCCATTGCGAGGATTGAGGCGGTTATCCCGGTCTTTGCTCCATGGCACGATATGGCTGGCGATTAACAGGCGGGAATCTGACAAGCCGGACATGCAACAGCGGCCAAGATAGCTGCTCAATACGGCTTGGCGAAAGAAGTTCTGCCGAATACGCTGTTCGATAAACACTCGCCGTGTCTCGCCAGTAAAGTCGTCAATATCTTCCGGTTCTGCATCGGCTTGCTCTTCGCCTTGTGGTAATCCTTTTTCAGTTCGAAGCTGCTTATGGATATGTAAACATTCCGAAGCTAGTCCGTCCCAATTGGCATGAAACTCGTTCCATACCTCCCGATCCAGTGCAGAAGCATTACCCAATCCACTACGTCCACTACTGGTAATGGCCGGATCGAGACTGGCGATATTGCACAGCTTCATCGCTACCGCCGACGGCGTGCGCCCAATCAAACCGGCAAGTTCGATGATTTCCCTGTTGCCCTGATGCAACTTCCCGAACGGAAGCTGGCAATACAGATTAAAGCCCAGCTTAACCTGCTCTTTCGTCCAGAGAGGGTTTGTCATGCCATTCTTTGAATCATCATATTTGCATTACCTCACTCCCATAGGGAGGCGTAGTTTACGCCAATGATAGGATCAGTTCACCTATCTA
>CAZEMN010000098.1:0-5600 GCA_964513335.1 uncultured Zetaproteobacteria bacterium
ATGTTTACTGATTTGCATAACAACCTCGCAAGACAGGGTAAATAGCCTGTATTTTGGATTGCGGGACACTGACACAATCTTGGAAGCCGGTCGACCATCCTACAAATTCAGTACCTCTTCAAAACCAAATCTGCTCATGTCGTTCATGCGCATGGGATATAAAATACCATCCAGATGGTCACATTCATGCTGTACGACACGGGCGTGGAAACCTTCTGCTTCACGATCAACACGCGCACCATGCTCATCGAATCCGATATAACGGATTTGTTTGAAACGTGGAACATACCCCCGCAAACCCGGTAAACTCAGGCATCCTTCCCACCCGTATTCAATGGCCTCTTCCAACACTTCGATTTCCGGATTGATTAATACCGTTTGCGGCACATCCTCCGTATCCGGATAGCGGGGATTGCTGTGTACGCCGAAAATCAGGACACGCAGAGACACGCCAATCTGCGGCGCAGCCAGCCCGGCGCCGTTCAGACTGGTCATAGTCTCGCGCATATTCCTAATTAAGGTGTCCAAATCGGGCGTATCAAAGTGGCTAACAGGATCGGCTTTCACAAGCAGGCGAGGATCGCCCATCTGGAGCACTTCCCGAACGCTCAAGTGGCAGGTTCCTTCAAAAGGAGAGGGTGCTTATCCATTTTGATACTCAAAGCCAGCATCTCATCGTGCAGATGTTTGCGCGTAAGTGGAATTTCATCCAGAAACTGGCACTTTCCATCGCGATATGCCAGGCGGGCAAAAATACCAATGGCCTTAATGTGACGTTGCAGAGCAGTCAAACGCAACGCCCTGTGCCATGCAGCGGAATCCGTAAAAACCGAGCTTGATTTATGCGGTAACAGTTCAAAATACCGCAAACTCCACATTCGGCGCATGGTTCCGGAATAATCCTGGTAACAATCGTATAACAGTGAGGCCAGGTCATAGGTAACAGGACCCATAACCGCATCCTGAAAATCAATCACGCCCAGGGGCAACCCGCCTTCCGGAAGCATCAAATTACGGCTGTGATAATCCAGATGCACGGGAACACGTGGCAATGCGGCAATATCCGCAAGCATGGGCGCAAGCGCATCATGGAAGCTCCGGCGTTCAACCACCGATGGCTTATGCGCCGCGACATAGGGCAAATACCAGTCCAGATAAAGATCGCACTCGTTACGCATGCGCATCTCATCGAATACAGCAAGGTCAAAATCAGGCATATGCGATTGTAAAAGACCAAGCTGCCGAATCGCATCTTCCAGCAAGCAGGAAGGATCAGGGTTGTCCCGTAAATGCGCGGCCCACGTTACATCGCCAAAATCCTCCAGTAGCAAGAAGCCGTGGGATATATCCTCAGCTACCAGATGCGGTACGCGCACACCAACTGTTTCCAGCCAACGGCGGATATTTAAGAAAGGCCCTACATTCTCTTTTTCTGGCGGGGCATCCATCAACACAAAGGTTTCCCCCTGATGGCTGATTCTGAAATACCGTCGGAAGGAAGCGTCTCCGGCAAGAGGACGAATAGTGCAATTACCGCCCAAAACCCCGGCAGCCCAGTGATGCGCGGCAATTCTTCGGGGATCCGAAAAACTATTCACTTATCCCGCAATAACAGACCCGCGATGTGCATCCTTGCCTGCACCTGTAATCTGGCTTGTTCAGCCACGCGCCGGTCAGGATAGGGTCCGGTATAAACCCGGAACCACAAACCGAGTTCCGGCACCATGGTTTGCTGCACAAAAGCTGGAAACCCCTTTTGCTCGAGCCGGACCTTGAGTGTTTCCGCTTTATTTCTGCGCTGATACGAGCCAACCTGAAGCTTGAATACGCCCACGGGTGCGGGTTGCGCTCCCCGCTGAGCCAGTTCACGCTGAATTATATCCGTCACCTTATTTTTATGGTTTGTTTCACTTTGCGATGTATCCAAAGGTGCCGGAGCCACCTTTTGATTGGGCAACGTATTGTAAAAAGTAAGCTCCCCCACCTGTGTCGAGGCCTTACCGGAATTACGTTTCTGACTTCCGGTCGTTTTTTTCAATACGTCAAGCTCGTGCCGTTGCTTATCAATCTGTTCCAGAAGATGTTGTTTTCCCGCATACTCCGCCTTTGCCTTACCCTGTTTCTCCCCCAGCATAAAACCACCGACAAAACTCACTCCCACAACAATTAGCATGCCTGCAACCACAAATATGCTTTGCATGTTTCCCATGCCATGATCCACCGGCTGCGGAGCCTGCACTTCGGCAAAATCCTTGCGAGCCATCACATCACCTCCGGTACGGATACGCCCAGCAATTCAAGCCCGTTGGCCAGAACCTGCTTCACCGCCCGCATCAGCAGCAATCTCGCCTGTGCTAACTCAACATCCTCGATAATGACACGATGCTTGTGATAGAAACTATGTAAATTCGCGGCCAGTTGCATCAGATAAATAGCTATTCGGTATGGCTCCAGTCGATTGGCCGCAGTTTCCAGCACTTCGGGATAAGCCAGCAAGTGTTTGATCAGCGCGGTTTCTTCATCTCCCACAAGATGCGACACCTCAACGTCTTCGGGCTTAAGCAATCGCAGCCCCTCTTCATCCGCTTTGCGCAGAATGGCGCACACCCGGGCATGGGCGTACTGCACATAATAGACCGGATTTTCGTCGTTCTTCTGTTTGGCTATCTCCAGATCAAAATCAAGCTGACTTTCGGCTCTTCGGGTTAGAAAATTAAAGCGCACAGCATCGGACCCCACTTCCTCCACCACCTCGCGCAGCGTCACAAAGGTTCCGGCCCGTTTGGACATACGCACCGGCTTGCCATCACGCATCAGATTGACCATCTGTACCAGCATGACTTCCGGTTGATGTTTCTTGCCCGTTAGCGCCTGCATGGCCGCCTGCACACGGGTGACATAACCGCCATGATCCGCGCCCCATACATCCACCAGCCGGTCAAACCCCCGCTCATGTTTATTCATATGATAGGCGATATCAGCGGCAAAATAGGTGGCTGTTCCATCCTTCTTGGCCAATGGCCGATCCACGTCATCGCCAAACTGCGTGGTACGAAACAGCCATTGCTCTACCGGATGATAATCCTTGATTTCCTTACCCTTGGGAGGCGGAAGCGTCCCCATGTAAATCAGGTCATCCGCTTTTAACTGCTCAATCAATTCCCCTACTTTACCGGATTGATGCAAGCTCTTTTCCGAAAAATATTCATCAAAGGAAATGCCAAGCAACTGTAAATCACTCCGGATCATCGCCATCATGGCATGGACGGCATCGCAACCAAGCCATATGCGGCGGTCTTTTTC
Organism: uncultured Zetaproteobacteria bacterium; assembly: GCA_964513335.1. GTDB lineage: Bacteria > Pseudomonadota > Zetaproteobacteria > Mariprofundales > Mariprofundaceae > JAUZQZ01. Next base: position 3,304 of record CAZEMN010000098.1, read on the forward strand.
TGACATGGCCTGAAGTTCCGCGAAGGATCGTTTCTTCAGGGTGGCTCTGGCTACATCCACAATATATTCCCCCGGATAACAACCGTCCGGAAAATCTATAGATTCACCCTGCAATTCACGCATGCGCAACCACACCGAATCCGCCAGCACGCCAATCTGGTTGCCTGCATCGTTGATGTAATATTCCCGCTGCACACGCACACCGCGCGCCTCCATCACGCTGGAAAGCGCATCGCCCACCACCGCACCACGACCATGCCCGACATGCATCGGCCCGGTCGGATTGGCCGACACAAATTCAACGCAGGCACGTGGCGCATGCACATCCACCGCAACGCGCCCATAATGAACGCCCTGTGTCACAATTTTTGCCAGAATAGAGGCTTCCGATGCCTGTTGCAGATGAATATTGATGAATCCGGGGCCGGCAATCTCTGTTTTCTCCACCACAGGCGGCCATTGCACCAGATCCAAAAGGCGCTGCGCGGCTTCATGGGGTCTGATGCCCAACCGTCCGGCCAGCGGCATCGCAACATTGGCGGCATAATCCCCGTGATCCCGTGTTTTAGGACGGGTCAATGCAACCCGTACGCCATTTTCCTCACCATGTTCCGATAACAGGGCTTCCACGGCCAGTTGCAGGGATGCTTCGAGTTTGCGTTTCACACTTTCTCTCCGTAGGAATTTGCTGACAATTACGCGCTGCATCCTACACATCAAACGTGCTCTGAAAAACAAAGGAGGCCGGAATGAACCGGCCTCCTGATACAAATAAAATACTGAACTTTATGCAGCTTTCAGTAATTGCTCCGTCATCAGACGCAAGCTACCCACATCAACCGTTTGTGCATGCCGATCGGGGCGTTTAAGGACAATCTGAATACCGCCACGGTGTTCAACACTCGTTTTCTTTCTTACCGACGCGCCATACTTGCACTCAGTCGCATCCAGATATTCATTAATAGTTTTTTTCACTGTCAACATTCATCTCCTTTCTCCGACAAGATGAGACGAATAATGCTTGGTAAACATGAATAAACCGTGACACGGTTCATAAAATTTATTCATGTTATCGAACAGTTTAACCCGGCCTATTCATGAATCGCAGTGATGATTACGCAGTAACTTTGTTCACAATGAATTCGGAGGAAGGAGGTCGTAGCCACGCATACGGACGACCGACGAAGGATTCGTTGCGGGCAAAGGGACAAGTAAGGGTGCGGCAGTATTCATGAATAGTCCGGGTCAATGCTGGCAATACGGGCAATAAAAGGTGCTGCGTCCGGATTGCTCGATGCGCCGGATATGCTTGCCACAATCCAGGCATACCTTGCCTGCCCGCCCGTACACCCTGAAGTCATACGCAAAATAGCCCGGCTTGCCATCCACACGTACGAAATCACTGATGGAACTGCCACCGGCATCAATGGCTTCCCTCAACACCTGACGAACGGCCTGGAACAACCGCCGCAAACGTATATGGCTGATTCGATTGGCTGCCCGGGCTGGGTGAATGCGAGCGCGAAACAGGGCTTCACAGGCATAAATATTACCGATGCCCACCACAATATGCGCATTCATCAGCATTTGTTTAATAGGCGCCTTTCGCATCTTGCAACAGCGTATCAAATATTCATCCGTGAATCCTTCGCTAAGCGGCTCCGGCCCCAAATCCCTGAACCATGGGTGCTGTTGCCATCCATCCGGCGGCAATAACCCTGCATACCCGAAACGGCGCGAATCGCGATAACGCAAGCTCGAGCCATCGCTGAATAAAAAGCATACGTGCTCATGGGCGGCGACCGGGATATCTCGTGGTAGCACGTGGAACTGGCCGGTCATGCCCAGATGCCAGACCAATAACGTATTCTCAAAGAAAAACAGTAAATACTTGGATCGCCGTTTAATCTGGCACAGTTTGCGTCCGCGCAAAACCGTATTCAGGTCCGGGATTGGATAGCGCAAATCAGGGCGGCGAACCTCAATACATTCGACCATTTTCCCGATCAGGCACGATTCCAACCCACATCGCACGACCTCAACCTCGGGTAATTCAGGCAAAAATCCTCCCTATAACCTAGATTCTCCAAGTGTTTAAACGCATATAGTACAAGCTCTTGATTCATCTAGCCTTATGAAAAAAGGTTCATCACCAATAAGGTGACTACGCCTTTTTTCATAAGGCTATATAAACCAATATCCTGCACTCTCTATGCACAAACACTTGCAAAATCCAGGTATAAAATTCATTTGAAAACATCTGCTATTTGCAGCCAATCCAAACTACATCCATAATG
>CAZEMN010000098.1:5700-6876 GCA_964513335.1 uncultured Zetaproteobacteria bacterium
AAATTCATTTGAAAACATCTGCTATTTGCAGCCAATCCAAACTACATCCATAATGGCGCCCATGGAACATAATCTGGAAGAAAATAGCCTTATTTTCGAGCCTTCTGAATTTTCAGCGCTAACGGTATTGTATCCGGACGAAATGCACTTCTTCCGGTCCATCGCCCAGCCGTTGGATCTGGCTGCCGATGTTGCAGTGATCACGGAGGGGCAGCAACCGCAATTTCTATATCTGGTCCATTCCGGTCTGCTACGGGTGAACAAGCGCCATGACAATGAAATCTTCGAGGTTGGTTCGATCACGCCCACTGAAGTGTTTGGTGAGGCATCAATCCTGTATGACGCACCAGCAGGCGCGGAGGTGCGAACCGTTGAGGCATGCTCCATCTTCCAGTTACCCGGTGAACAGGTGCGCGAAATCCTGGATGCCAACGAACGTTTTCAGCGCAGTCTCAGTCAATTAGCCGAACGCCGTCTGGCGGCAACCGCAGTCGCTGTCAATCCCGTATTCGCCAAGCTTCCACAGGCTGTACGGGAAATCTTGCTGTATAATGCGCAGTTCGTTTCCCTTGATGCAGGGGAAACGTTATTTGAAGAAGGGGACAGCGATACCCGGTTCATGTTCCTGGTTCTGGGTGGCAAGGCCGAAGCATCTATGAAACATCCAACGGATCCGTCCAAACGCATCGTATTCGCCCGCATTTCCGCCGGTGACGAGGTCGGCGAAATTTCCATTATCACTGGCAAAAGCCACGCTGCTACCGTCACCGCTATCACTCCCCTGCGGCTGATGATGATTAATAGTAGCTCCGTCCATGCATGGCGTAAACGTTATTCCGATTTCGGTTATGGCCTGTATGCCTGTGTCCAGCGCAAGTTACAACACAGCCTGGAAGCTATGCGCAAAGTGGTGGGTGAGGCCGAGGCCATGGCCCGCACCATCGATACCCTGCCACCACTCAGCACAGTTGTTCCCGTTGAAGCCGACAAGAAAGGTAAGGGTGCAGCCAAAGACACTGGTAAGGATTCGGACGCCTAAAAACACCTCCAACTGCATGCTATAGCTATTGGCACGGTCCCCGAATTCACTATTAGAAACAAAAGGTGCAATGACCGCATGAGACTAGTAGTACGTTTCTCAAAAGGCATTACAAATCAAGCAAGTTCCAGGTCGAA
>CAZEMN010000099.1:0-6821 GCA_964513335.1 uncultured Zetaproteobacteria bacterium
CCATGTTGGACAAGCCCTTTAGATTTTCAGGCTCATTTCATATTGGAAAAGGCTTTCCCTGGCAGGGGAGGAATAATAAGCTATTTTGTGACCTGCATCGCTGAAATTGGGAGAACAATCACGCAAACTGCAAACCATTTGCTCTTCAGGAGGCATAATGATTGCAAGGCGCTTGCTCGAATCCCTGTTGTTCATTGAAACCAGCAGCCGCACCGATGCGGATCGGGAATATGCTGATGCCATCAAGAGGGTTATCGAAGAGCATTCCCGGATGCGGGAGGCGCTGGAGGCCATCCGCAGCTTGTTTGATTCGGAAGAGGCCGTTGAAATCGCAACGGATGTTCTTAAGCAAACCGTCAGTGGCGATACCGTCAAACGTGACCTGGAATTGCGTGATACATTGTTGAAGCTATCCGATATTTTGCTGGAGCATGATGGCTTGCAGAAGGAGCGGCCGGATAGATTATTATTCAGCAGATTGTTGCACAAATTGACCCTTCGGCAACCGGCATTTATTTCAAAGGCGCACCACGGTTCACATCCCAAACACTAAAAACGGCCATCTGGCCAATGCCCCGGGAAAGTTTTACACAGTGCTTGTGGATAAGTTGGGCAGGGCGTCCTCATGTGCCATGAAGTAAAAGAATATCCAAACAAATACATACCATGTCTAAATATTATTCAGTTATAAAATACATTTAATAACATACGGTTACATGCCTTCATTTATCCGTTATATCACATGTATTCCCTATCTTCATGAACAGGGTGTAACCCTTGAATCGTGGCGGAAATATCCTTATATAAAGAATGGTGGAATCATCCGCCAGACAAAAAATACGAAGGAGGTGTGATATGACACTGGTACGCTGGTCTCCCTGGAAGGAACTGGAAGATATGCAACGGGGCTTGTCCCACATCCTGGATGATGCTTCATTTGGTGCTACGGAAACGGGCCGCTGGGTTCCTGCGGTAGATATTCGTGAGACGGATGACGCCATGTTGGTGCAAGCCGAGTTGCCCGGCATCGACAAGAAGGATGTTAAGCTTGAAGTCAAGGATGGTGTGCTGACTATTTCGGGTGAGCGCAACTATGAGAAAGATGTGAAGGAAGAAAATGTCCATCGCATTGAGCGCTCCTATGGAAAGTTCGTACGCAGCTTCAGCCTTCCGACCAATGTGGATACGGATAAGGTGGATGCATCCATGAACAATGGCCTCCTTGAAATCCGCTTACCCAAGAAGGAAAACGCCAGGCCAAAGGCAATTACGGTCAAGTAATCATTGAGCCGGAACATACGGGGTCACACGATGCGGCCCCGTGTGTTATTTAATGGCGGGGGCGCTCCATTCCGGGCTGATGACACCGGCTGAAATCACACATTTCATGCCGTCCTCCACACTCATATCCAGAGGAATGGTATCTTTTTCCGGTACATACAGCAGAAATCCGGATGTCGGGTTCGGCGTGGTCGGGACGAAAACGGCAATCACCTGTTCGCTGGTCCGGTACTGGACTTCCCCCTGGTCCACACCGGTGATGAATGCCAGCACAAACAAGCCCGGCCGCGGATATTCAATCAGTACGACGCGCCTGAAGGTATCCTTGTTGTCCTGGAATATGGTTTCCAGCACATTTTTGATGGCACCGTATACTGAACGTACCAGAGGAATGCGATCCACGATATTCTCACCGAGGCGCACGAACCATTGTCCGATAAAGCTTGCTCCGGCCATGCCGGTAAGTAACACCACCAGAAGGGTTAACAGCACGCCGAGGCCCGGTATATGAAAGCCAAGGAGATGATCAGGCTGGTAGGCTGCCGGAATCAGGTGGAGCATGCCATCCATACGGCTCACAACAGCCATGAACAGATAAACGGTAACCAGTACAGGGATTAAAAGGACAAGGCCGGTAAAAAACCAGCGTTTGAAGTGGGATCGGGTTTTCATGCTATCTCCTTGAATCATTCCCTGTTGCCGGGGCATGTTGACCATCATAGCAAACTTGCCGTAAGTGCGGAAATGTGGAACAATACAGTATAGTTTGACCCTGCACGATTCATGAATCAATGCAGTTTACCACAGGAGTTGATATGGGCATGGAAGTAACTGAAGCGGCCGCAGAAAAAATCCAGGGGCTGCTGGAGAAGGAAACAAACGAGGCGCTACACCTGCGTATCTTTGTTTCCGGCGGTGGCTGTTCCGGTTTTCAGTATGGATTCACCTTCGACGAGGAGGTGAAGCAGGACGATACTGTGGTGGAAAGCCGTGGCGTTAAGCTGCTGGTGGATGCCATGAGCTTTGATTTGCTCAAGGGTTCCGAGATTGACTACCAGAGTTCATTGCAAGGCGAGTCATTTGTGATTCGCAATCCGAATGCCGGGTCCACCTGCGGTTGCGGTCAGTCGTTCACGCCCGCAGAGAGTGGTTCAGGCTGCGCCAACGCAGGTTACTGATTTTTTTCTTTTCCATCTCACGGAGCCTGCGGGCTCCATTTTTTTATCCATGCGGCAAGCGTAGCCTGTGGCCATGACCGAGTTTGCATTGCAAGTACAAAATCTGCACAAGATTTACAGCAACGGAAAATCCGCGTTGGGTGGCGTGAACCTGAATGTGCCGAATGGCGCGTTTTATGCCCTTCTGGGACCGAACGGGGCAGGCAAGAGTACGCTGATCAACATTCTGGCCGATATCGTCCGTCCCACATCGGGGGCGGCATCTCTGCTGGGCCACGATGTGTTTCACGACAAAGCGTGGTGCAAGCGGCATATGGGTGTCGTACCACAGGAAATAGCCCTTGATCCGTTTTTTACACCGCGCGAGGTACTGGCTATCACCAGTGGTTTGTTTGGCTGCAAACCCGATAATACATGGATTGACGAATTGTTGGAACGGCTCGAGCTTTCCGAGCATGCCAGCAGAAATGCACGTCAGCTTTCCGGTGGTATGCGCCGCCGATTGCTGGTGGCGCAGGCGCTGGTGCACAAACCGCCATTGGTGATTCTCGATGAACCAACAGCCGGAGTGGATGTGGAACTCAGGCGGCGCTTATGGGACTTCATGCGTGAACTCAATGCTGCCGGCACGACGATCCTTTTGACCACGCATTATCTCGAGGAAGCCGAGGAATTGTGCGATTACGTGACCATCATCGATCAGGGGAAGGTAGTGGCCGACCGTCCCATGCGGGAATTAATGCGTGACGTTGCCGGACGCTATCTGTGGCTGCGCTATGGGGAAGGGTTCACCATGTCCGATGAGGATGCGCGGGCATTGGCGGATTTTCAGCCGCGCACCAGCGATCGGGGTGTCTGCCTGACGCTGTGCCACGGAAAACCGGATGAAACCAATTTTCACAAAGTCTATGAAGCGGCGGTGTCGCGCTTCGGCGCGCCGGTGGATGCAGGCGTGCGCCAGGAGGATCTGGAGGATGTATTTATCCGTCTGACGCATGACGCTAACGACAAGATACAAGAGGACAGGACATGAAGCCCGTTAATCCGCGCGGCGCATGGACGCTGTTTTTGCGTGAAACACGGCGTTTTATGACTGTGAAGATGCAGACCATCGTAGCGCCTGCATTGACCGCGATTTTATATCTGCTGGTGTTTCGCTATGCCATGGGCAGCCGTTCAGTACCGGGGTTGGGTGTCGATTATTTTTCTTTCCTGATTCCGGGGCTGGTGATGATGTCCATGCTACAGAATGCGTTTGCCAATACCTCCAGTTCCATCATTGTCGGCAAGGTGATGAATGTGCATATCTACCTGCTGATGGCTCCACTTTCCGCCATTGAAGTGGTGGGTGCATTTCTGGCTGCCGCCGTGGTACGTGCGCTGACTGTCGCTACAGTACTACTTCTAGTGCTTGCGCCGTTTACTGCGCTGACATTTGCGCATATCGGCCTGATTCTTCTCTATGGTGTATGCGGCAGCATTCTGATGGGCGGCTTTGGTCTGATAGCCGGTATGTGGTCGGATAAATTCGATGATATGGCGCTGATCAACAACTTCGTCATCATGCCGCTGACGTTTCTTTCCGGCGTGTTCTATTCAGTCAAACAATTACCGCCATTCTGGCAGCAGGTGAATCATTTCAATCCGTTTTTCTACCTGATTGACGGTTTTCGCTATGGATTCCTTGGGGTAGGGGACACCAACCCTTTCACCGCCATGTGGGTGGTCAGTGGTGCAACGTTCGTCTGCATGGCCGCCTGCTGGGGTCTGTGGCGTATTGGTTGGCGGTTGAAGGAATAGCAATTGGAAATGTAACAATCAAGTGCAACGCCTTTGAAAAAGTCAAGGGTAAGAATCCTTCGGTGGAATTAAATATCCGTCTATCTCCGAAAATAGAACAGGTTAGCTATTCCTATTTGTCCGCACCTGTGAACAGCGAGGTATCCGGATGGAAAGCTGCCCAGGCAAACCAGTAAAGGACCACGCTATTCAGTGGTTTTCCGGTTGAAGTATCTATAATTTCCACAATACCTTTCCTGTTGTGTATGATTAACTGGTGGTGGTTCCATGTTTCCCGGACTTCGCCGGCCTGTTTGATTGCGGAGATGTCCCATGCCCTGAAACCGCCATCCAGTTCCAGTCCGATCACCCATGTTTTGGGATGCAGGCGATCATCCTTGTTGCGTACCGGGAAATAGATACTGCGGCTTTTTCCATAATTACCATAGGGATCACGATTGTAATCACGGTAGTAGCCGGTATGACGCGAAAGAACAGTGGTATCCGGGTGCCGCTTGCGCCATGCCTTCCATGAGGTGTGGGTCACCAGCAATATTTTCAGCGTTTCCCCCATGCGGGGTCCGGCTACGGCCTGCATCATGAGTTGCGACCATAGCGTTTCCGTTTTTTTGTCGTAGAGCAGCACATCGGACTGATAGAGCAGACCGGAAACGCCGAATTGATCTCTGGTATCGAAAGCCATGCCACTGCCGCACAAAGGGCAGTAAGTGATGACAAAGGGTTTCTTTTTGATGCGGTCATTGACGATTTCATGCCAGTTGAGAATACGAACAGGATAGGCGCGTGCATGGCCATTCACCACGACGCCCAGGATGCGGTCTTCATCGTTCAGCCATGCATTACCCAGGATGCCGGGCTCCACCTTGGGGAAGGTCAGGGCGGGTATGCCATCCTTGGGCGGCCCGCCGGAGAGAATGTCTTCCTGTGGAATCAGGGATGGTTTGAGTGTGAATCCGGAAAGCAACAGAAACACCATCGGTACTGACACCATACGCATCCACGAAAAATGGTGGTGACGTAGTATTGAAAAAAAAGCCTTGTGCATCATGCCTTAGAGGTCGCTCATGCCAGCATTGTGTTACAAGCCTTTATGCTTCCGGAAAGGTCAGAATCTCCACACCGGTTTCAGTGATAGCCAATGTATGCTCGAACTGGGCGGACAGTGATTTATCGCGTGTCACTACCGTCCAGCCGTCTCTCAGCAGCTTTACGCCCGGCTTGCCCAGATTCACCATGGGCTCAATGGTGAACACCATGCCGGGTTTGATGGCAGCCCCGGTTCTTGGGTTCCCATAGTGCAACACCTGCGGGTCTTCATGGAACTCGCGGCCAATTCCGTGACCGCAGTATTCCCGTACAACAGAGCATTTCTCGGATTCCACATAGCTCTGGATGGCATGGCCGATATCACCCAGCGTGGCGCCGGGGCGGGTGGCAGCAATACCGATTTCCAATGCTTTTCGGGAAATTTCGGTAATTTTCCCTCCTTTAACCGTTGGATTGCCGACATAGAATGTCTTGCTGGTATCGCCGTGGAAACCGTTCAGAAAGCTGGTGACATCGACATTAATGATGTCGCCGTCCTTCAGTTTCTTCGGTCCAGGAATGCCGTGGCAAACCACATGATTGACCGACGTACAGACTGATTTGGGGAATCCATGGTAGTTCAAGGGTGATGGAATCGCACCATGCTTGATGGTGTAGTCGTGCACCAGCGCGTTGATTTCATCGGTAGTCACACCGGGCCTGATATGTTTTTCAATCATCACCAGCGTGGCTGCCGCCAGGCGGCATGCCGGTCGCATTTGTTCGATTTCTTCAGGGGTTTTGATGTGAATCATGCGATGAATGCTTGATGTGCAACCCTTGGATTGCAACCCTTGGAAACATGATTGAATTTCCCGACCCCGAGAAGGCTGATGCCAATGGATTACTGGCTGCAGGGGGTGATCTTGCACCTGAAACGTTGATCGCTGCTTATCGCAAGGGTGTTTTCCCATGGTACGAAGCCGGCAGTCCTATCCTCTGGTGGAGTCCCGATCCCCGTATGGTGCTGTTTCCGGATGATTTTTATTGCTCGCGCAGGCTTGCCCGGCGCATGCAGCAAGAGCGCTTCCACATCAGTGAAAACACGGCATTTGATGATGTGATGCACGCGTGCGCGGTGCGTGAGGAAGGAACATGGATTACTCCCGGGATGATTGTAGCTTATACACGCCTGTTTGAGTTGGGGCATGCCCGTTCAGTCGAAGTATGGGAAAGTGATACGCTTGTTGGCGGATTATATGGGGTAAATATGGGGCGAGCCTTTTTTGCCGAATCCATGTTCCACAGGCGGACGGACGCCTCCAAGATGGCATTGGCCCACCTGGTTGAGCAGGCGCAACAAAACGGCTGGATATTTATTGATTGCCAGTTTCATACCGGGCATCTGGCAAGCCTTGGGGCAATTGAAATACCGAGAAGCGAGTTTCTTCATCTGCTTGGCCGTGCATTGACATAAAAAAAGCCGCCGGGATTTTCCCGGCGGCCAGTCTAACCCGGATTTTTCATGAAAAAGTT
>CAZEMN010000100.1:0-6655 GCA_964513335.1 uncultured Zetaproteobacteria bacterium
GCAGTGGAAGATGTGGCCGGGTTGCTGCATGTGGATCCGGCGTTGCTGGTAAAGACGCTGGTTTACCGGGTAAAACGTGCTGATGAGGCGGATGAGATCGTAGCAGTATGCGTGCGCGGCGATGATCAGGTGCAGGAGGTCAAACTGGCGCGTTTGTTGGGTGCGGATGAACTGGTGATGGCCGCTGATGAAGATATTGCCGGCATTGGCGGCATTGCGGGTTACGTGGGGCCCCAGGGTTTAAACGCCAGAATTCTTGCCGATGAAACGCTAAAAGGCGCGGTGGGCCTGATTGCCGGAGCAAACGAAAAAGATGCGCATGTGACCGGCCTTGATTTGGTACGTGATGTGCCGGATGCCGGGTATGCGGATGTGCGTGAATGCAGGGAGGGAGACGCTTGTCCCACATGTGGCGGTGGTATTGACTTTAGCCGGGGCATTGAGGTGGGGCACGTATTTGAACTGGGACGCCAGTACGCCGAGCCGATGGACGTTGTTTTCCAGAATACAGATGGTAAGCGGTCAGTGGCCACGATGGGTTGTTATGGTATTGGTGTTTCCCGATTGGTTGCCGCTGTGGTAGAACAATGTTATGACGATGCCGGTATTGTCTGGCCGATGCATTTGGCACCGTTTCATGTTGTGTTCATATCATTGGGCAAGAGTGAGCAGGTGATGAACGTTTGCAAACAAATGTATGAGGACATGCAGACCGCCGGTTTGGAAGCTGTGTGGGATGATCGCAATGAACGACCGGGCGTAAAATTCCGCGATGCCGAGTTGATGGGGATCCCGATACGCGTGGTGCTTGGTGAGCGGGGTCTGTCCGACGGCAAAGCGGAGATTGCAGTACGCGGTGGCGAGAAACTGGAGATTCCCCTGGAGGATGTTCCGGGTTTTGTACGTGCCGAATTTGACGGGAGAGCAGCCTGAACGGCAGAGAACTCTCCATGCGCCTCCGGGGGATGCCTCCCAAGGCTATTTTGGCCGGAATCCTTGTGCTGGGATTCCTGGGTACCTTGCCTTTGTGGCTGATAACCACGCCGGAACAAAAACAGAGAATGGTGCAGGCCACCACGACATTGGATGTCGTGGAAAACAATGTTGGCATTCTCGATATGCAGCCGGAAGAGCAGGCGCATTTGCGCCAGATGTTCAGGCCGCTGCAAAAGGATGCTGTAGATAATTTCGAACAGGCTGTCTGGCTGGAGGATATTCGGCAGGTAATTAAACCCTGGGTGCGTGACCCTGTTGAGGCGAAGGCACTGGCTCGTTGGGTTTATATCTACAGCCAACGTTTTGATCTTTCACCTGAACTGATTCTCTCCGTCATTGCCGTGGAATCACAGTTTGATCACTTTGCCATCAGTAATGTCGGTGCGCGCGGCCTGATGCAGGTCATGCCTTTCTGGAAGAAAAAGCTTGGCTCGAAGAATGATAACCTGTTTGAGATTGAGACCAATATTCGTTACGGCTGCGCTATCCTTCGTGTGTATAAAGACCGTTATGGCAAGCTTTCCAGAGCATTGGCTGCCTATAACGGTTCACTTGGCAACACCAAATATCCCGCACGGATTTATGCCCAGATGAAACGATTCAAGGCAGCCGCAGCGGACCTTTAACCGGAGTTTCCTTTACCCGCCGCACGGCGGAGTACATTCATAAACATATCCTTATTCAAACGTTTTGTTTGGGTGTTGTAGCGCGAGCAGTGATAGCTGTCGAACAACATTCGTCCATCCGGTAATGGGTGCTCGGCGCCGTGGGCGAATTTTAAGGCGGCTAATTTCAGCCCATAAGCACGAAGCACGGCATCATGGGCAATTTTTCCCAATGCCAGCAGGTGGCATATCTTAGGCAATACCGTAATTTCTGCTTGCAGGAATATGTTGCATGTTTTGATTTCCGATGTTTCCGGTTTGTTTTGCGGCGGCAGGCATTTGACGGCATTGGTAATGCAAATCCCGTTTAATCGAAGCGAATCGCTTGCGGATACAGAGGTTGGCTGATTGCTGAAACCCAAGTCGAACAGTGTTTGATACAGTAAAATGCCGGCAAAATCACCGGTGAATGGACGGCCTGTGCGGTTGGCGCCATGCATTCCCGGTGCAAGGCCGATAATCAGCAGTTGCGGGCTGCTGTCGCCATATGATGGCACGGGGGCGCAATGATAATCGGGATGTTGTGCGCGGACCTGATCGAGGAATTCAGCCAGCCGTGGGCATGCCCGGCAGTGAGGATTAAACGGGTCAGACAATGGCCTGAAGTTCTTCGGAAAGTTTTTTCAATGCGCGGCCACGATGTGACACGGACGCCTTTTCTTCCGGAGAGGCCTGTGCAAATGTTTTTTCCAGTTCAGGGCAGTAAAATAGCGGGTCGTAGCCAAAGCCACCTGCCCCATCCGGTTGTTTTAGTATTTTTCCATCCACACGCCCCTCGGCAGTGATGCATGGCCCATTTGGAAATGTCACATGAATATTACATGCGAAATGTGCTTTGCGATTGGCAATACCGTCCAGTTCACGCAGTAACCTGGCGTTATTGGTAACATCGTTCGCATCAATGCCCGCGAATCGGGAAGAATACACACCCGGTGCGCCATCCAGTGCGTCTACGCACAGTCCCGAATCATCACCCAGGGCAGCACAGTGATTGGCCTCCGCAAAGGCCTCGGCCTTCTTTTTTGCATTTTGGGCAAAGGTTTTTCCATCCTCTTTCACTTCGACAAACACAGTTTCATCCGGTGGTATGATTCTGATACCAAGGTTTTTGAGGATGGCGGCGATTTCAGCCTGTTTTTTCCGATTGTTGCTGGCAATTACTAATACCTTCATAAATAAAGCCATATGCAGCGAGCCGCTGGGCGGTCAGTCCGCAAGGCGCGTCGGCGCGGGCATAGCACGGCTATGGTAAACCGGCGCAACGCAGCGGATGGGCCACCCAGCAGTTCGCCCGGAGGGAATCCCACAGGCAGCCCGGCTCCGCGTTACGGTGCTTGGCAAGGGAACAACCATTCCCTGCGCACCATGCCTTGATCCGAACCGCCTGTGGGGTTCTGCATGTAGCTTTATTTGTGAAGGTATTAGTACCAGCTTCAAGATTGCGTAACCGCCTCAAGTTGCAGTGTTGCCAGTTCGGCAATACCTGTTTGCGCCAGTTGTTTTAATGTCACGACCTGATCCCAGGATACCGGTTTATCTTCTGCGGTGGCCTGCACTTCGATGATGCCACCATCAGCATCCATGACAAAATTGGCATCCATCTGTGCCCGCGAATCCTCGCTGTATTCCAGATCAAGCAATGCTTCATTATCCACAAAACCGCAACTGACGGCGGCCACCTGTCCATGCACAGGGTCTTCTTCAAGTACGTCATCTTTGAGCAACTGGTTGACGGCAATGCGCAGCGCTATCCAGGCACCGGTGATTGCCGCTGTGCGCGTGCCGCCGTCTGCTTGAAGCACGTCACAGTCCAGTTGGATCTGACGTTCACCCAATTTCTCCATATCCACCACTGCGCGCAGAGAACGACCGATCAGGCGCTGAATCTCCACCGTTCGCCCACCCTGCTTGCCGCGTGCGGCTTCACGGCCTCCACGGGTATGTGTGGCGCGCGGGAGCATGCCATATTCTCCGGTGACCCAACCCCGGCCTGAGTTCCGCAGAAAGGGTGGCACTTTTTCTTCAACCGATGCCGTGCAGAGTACGCGCGTATCGCCGAAGCTGATGAGCGCCGATCCCTCTGCGTGCAGATTGAAGCCGGTATCGATATGAACCGGCCTTAATTCGTCCGGCCGCCTGTTTTCACGCATGGGTTCTCCTGTTTGCCAAAAATATACCGTTTATCATTTGGCCCATTCCATCAACTGCTTGGCACTCATAACGCCGGCATATTTGCGGCCATCGTGTGCAATCAGGGTGGGTGTTCCGTTAATGCCCAGGCTTTGGCCAAGGCTGATATTCCGATCAATGGGCGTATCGCATGTGGCCTTGGGGAGCTTATCAAGAGGCACATTTTTCAGCATCACATCCAGCATGGTTTTGTGCCGGTTTTTTGCACACCAGATAGCAGCTGCCTTGGCATAAGCTTTGGGGTGAAGCTGCGCCAATGGGAACAGGAACGTATATACTTTTAAACCATTGACCTTGGGCAGTTCAGTTTCCAGTTTACGGCAATAGGGGCATTCCGGGTCGGTGAAGATGGCCACGGGCGTCCCTTTCGGATCGCCGGACACGATTGCGTCTTTCAAGGGCAATTTGTTCCAGTCTACCCGATTGATATCTTCCAGCCGCACAGCCGTCAAATCCTTGCGGTCCTTTGTGCTGAAGATGTGACCGGAAATTAAATAATCTCCGGTTGCATCGGTATAGTAAATATTACCGCCGGATCGTATTTCATACAGGCCCGGGATGACATCCAGCGGTTTGATGGCGTCCACTTTGAAATTTGGAGAAAGACGGGAAATATTGGCGCGGATGGTTTGCTTCACCTTGGCGCTGTCCTGATGTGAATCAGCCTGACAGCCAGTCGAAAAAGCAAGGATAGCTAAGACCAGTAGAGAAGATACGCGTGTCATATTCAATCTCCTTGTATATAAGCGGATGTTTCAGAATGGCCTATAATGGAGACATGACGGAGGAGGGCAAGTGAAATGAGCACGCTTTCAAATGTCCAGACGGACATTACGCGGCTTGAAGTCGATGCCATTGTGAATGCCGCCAATGAATCATTGCTTGGCGGCGGGGGCGTGGATGGCGCCATCCATCGTGCCGCCGGTCCTGAACTGGTGGCCGAATGCCGCAGCCTGGGCGGCTGTCCCACGGGACAGGCGAAAATCACGAAAGGATACCGCCTTCCCGCAAAATGGGTGATCCATACCGTCGGTCCGGTGTGGCATGGTGGTAATCGTGGTGAAGAGCATCTGCTTGCAGCGTGTTATCGCAACAGTCTGGATCTGGCACAGCAGTATCAGGTCAGAAGCATTGCTTTTCCCGCCATTTCCTGCGGCGTGTACCGCTTTCCGATCAAGTGTGCGGCGCATATTGCAGTCGAAACGGTGCGTACATTCCTGCAGGAGCATAGCGGCACCTCAATTGAGCAGGTGATATTTGCCTGTTTTGATGCAAAGACTCGTGAGGTTTACGAAGCCGAACTGGCCCGGACTATTCATGAATCACCGTGATGATCGCGCAGGGTCTTTGTTCGCAACGGATCCCAAGGAAGGAGGCCGTAGCCATGCATACGGATGACGGATGAGAGATTCGTTGCGGGCAAAGGAACAAGCGAGGGCGCGGCAGTATTTATGGATAGTCCGGGCTATGGCGTAACTTTTGACAGGATTGTACGGCTGAATTCGTCATTTCCCCACGGTTGAGCACCAAGAAGGCGCTGTTTGATTTTACCATCTTTACCGATGATGATAGTCGTGGGCAGCCCTCGCACGCCCAGTTGCATGGCGCCGTTCATATTTCCCACAAGGACCGGAAAGGGTAAGTTCTGCTGATTCAGATAGTTTCTGGCATCGGAGATGTTCTGATCCAGGGAGATGGCGGCAAAGGGCACTTTTGGATGCTGTGCGCGCCATGCAGCCAGTTCCGGCAATTCCGCCCGGCATGGGCGGCACCACGATGCCCAGAAGTGCAGGATGACGGGCTTACCCTGAAATTCCTTGAGTGAATGTGCCATGCCCTTGCCGTCATACCATTCATATTGAACGGCATGGGCCACGGGTGTGGCGAGAAACAATGCTGTCAGAAATGCGATAAAACGAATGATGCTGGTTTGCATGATCTGAATCTCCAAAAGTCACACTAATTGTCGGAGCATAACATGCTTTCTTGCAGGCAAAAGAGGGGCAAATGCCCCTCCTGGCCCCGGTCGTCCATGCATTCAACGGACGATGATGCGGATTCGACCGGAGGCAGGTTGTTTGTCCGGAGCTGTAGCGTGTGCCATGCTCTGTCGTACCCCAAATGGCTTGGCCGCATCATTGGGGAACACAACTGGAATGCACAGAAGGTTACGGCCATGATTGAATAAATTCTGGCCCGAAAGGAGACAATGCCATGAAATACCTCATGCCGATGATGTATGGCGTCATTTTGTTCCTGTCTGGTTGCGGCCAGCATGATGACGCATTACACGCCACACAAATGCAGCGGTTACAACTGATGATGGTGCATGCCGCAGATATGGCTGCGCAGGGATCGGATCAAATAATTGCGGATACGGGACAGGGCCGGAATCTATTGTCGCAGAGTGCTGATGTGCTTCGCCGGGCGATGTCCGGGCCGGAGATGAATGCCATGCACCAGGGTGGTGCAGGACTCAGTCCCATGATGCGGAAAACACATGATTTGGGCGGTGCCATGTTCAATCTGCTGGAATTGATGATGAAGTCGTCCACGGAACAGGCCAGGGCACGGCGCGGGTTGAATCAGTCGCTGGCCATGGCGGCGGAGGGAACGGAGCTGGTGTTGTCCGGCCGCCTGAATATGAAAGGTGATTTGGGCAGGTTTATGATTGAGCAGGGAAAGCGATTGCAGGCAAGCGCGAATATTACGTTGGTAAAACGTCCACCAGGCGATACTGCTTATGCCAAGGCTATCAAACAGGTAGTGGAGCAGATGAACGTCTTGTGAGTCTCTTGAGCCAA
>CAZEMN010000101.1:0-6652 GCA_964513335.1 uncultured Zetaproteobacteria bacterium
TGAATCAAAGCCTTCAGGCTGGCCAAATCACGCCGATCCAGCGTGGCAACCGATGCAAGCAGCTTTAGTGCAGAATCCAGGTTGATATCCTGCCGGTGCGTATAGGCGGCAAATGGCGTCCCCTGCCTGGGAACCGCCAGTTGCAATGCCTCCAGTCGGCTGCGCCATTCCCGCCCATGGCCAATATGGGTTTCACGCATCTCTTTCTCGGCGGCGTTCAGCCGCTCTTTCCGCTGCTCGAACTGTTGCTTTCGTTCATCATCATACAAACCAAGGCGTATCGCCGTTTCAGCAAGCCGAAAATCGGCATTATCCTCACGCAATTGAAGACGAAATTCGGCGCGTGATGTAAACATACGGTATGGCTCCATTACCCCTTTGTTAACCAGATCGTCCACCATCACCCCCAGATAGGCCGAAGCCCGATCCGGAACCCATGATTCAATGTCCAGAGTCAATGCAGCCGCATTGATTCCGGCAAGACACCCCTGTGCCGCGGCTTCTTCATAACCTGTGGTGCCATTGATCTGGCCTGCGTGAAAAAGACCGGATATTCGCTTGCATTCAAGTGTGCTTTTGAGTTCGGTGGGATCGACATAATCGTATTCAATAGCATAACCAGGCCGAATAATAATAGCACGTTCCAGCCCGGGAATAGCACGGACGAATGCCCACTGCACATCGATGGGCAGGGATGTAGATATACCGTTGGGGTAAATCTCTTCATGGTCCCTACCTTCGGGCTCTAGGAATATCTGGTGGCTATCCTTATCGGCAAAACGTACCACCTTGTCCTCAATACTGGGGCAATAACGTGGTCCGACACTTTGAATCTCGCCTGAATACATCGGAGAGCGATGTAAATGCTCGCGAATAATGGCATGCGCACGTTCCGAGGTACGCGTGATATGGCATGGCACCTGATCTTTCAGCAGGTGGTTATGTACGGAGGAGAACGGTAGCACATCTGTATCCCCGGGCTGCACCTCCAGACCGTCCCAATCAATACTCCGCGAATCCAGTCGCGGTGGTGTTCCCGTTTTCAAGCGTCCAAGTCTGAGTTCGCGCCGGTATAGTTCATCCGTCAACCCTTGCACAGGCGCATCGCCGGCTCGCCCGGCGGGAATCTGCTTCTCCCCCACATGAATCAAACCGCCCAGAAAGGTTCCTGTCGTCAGAATAACAGCACCGGCATGATGCTCCATTCCAAGCTCATCGACTGCGCCAGTCACACGGTCCTGATCAAACAACAATTCGCTGATCGTCCCCTGATGCAGAGAAACATTGGGGCAGGATGCCAGTATCCGCCGCATGTGCATGTGGTACAGTCGGCGGTCGCACTGGGCACGTGTTGCCTGCACAGCCGGTCCTTTCCCGCGATTTAACAAGCGGTACTGTAAAGCGGCCCGATCCGCCGCAATGCCCATCGCACCACCCAGCGCATCCACTTCATGTACCAGATGGCCTTTCCCGACACCGCCTATCGCCGGGTTACAGGACATTTTGGCTACTGTATCGAGGTTTTGTGTGATCAGGCGAACACGTGCCCCCCGGCGGGCTGCCGCCAACGCCGCCTCACAACCTGCATGGCCCGCACCAGTCACCAGCACATCGACCGGACCACCCGGATGTTTCACGTGAAACACTTTGCTATTACTCATGGGACGGGGAAGATTAGGGGCGAGGCTGGTACAAAGCCAGTGTCGAAATCAAAAGGGGGCCGCAGCCCCCTTAAGTATGCCTTCCCAACCTGCGTTATTTACAAATGCAGATTAAGCCTTGCGCCGTCTTTCCAACAGGCTATGCATGATAGGCGTGAGTATCAATTCCATCGCCAGTGCCATTTTTGCCGCCGGAATAACAAGGGTGTTGCGACGAGACATGAATGAATCCTTCAGCATGGCCAGCAACCACGGAAAATCAATATTCCATTTTTGTGGTTCACGGATACGAATCACGATCACGCTTTCATCCGGTGTCGGCACATCGCGTGCAATGAACGGATTGGATGTGTCCACCAGGGGGACACGTTGGAAGTTAATGTCCGTATTGGTAAATTGGGGCGTAATAAAATGAATATAGTCATGCATGCGCGAGAGGATGTTGTCCACAACGGCCTCCTCTGAATAGCCGCGCATCGCCGTGTCGCGGTGAATCTTCTGAATCCATTCCAGATTTACTACCGGGACAACACCCAACAGTAAATCCACATAGGGCCGCACCTCTTCCACGCCGCCATGCAGCCCTTCATAGAACAACAGGTCCGAACCTTCGCCAATTTCACGCCACTCGGTAAAGTGTCCTGCTTCAACGCCATAAATCTTGGCTTCCTCATCGTCATGCACATAGGTGCGCGCCATGCCGCGCCCTGTTCTGCGATACGAATCGAACAACTCGGCTATTTTATCGAACAAGTTGGCTTCATCGGAAAAATGACTTAAGCGTTTTCCTGCCGCCTCAAACTCCTTTGCTTTTTCACGAAATTCATAACGATCATATTTATGGAAGCAATCGCCCTCCACAATCGCGGGTGTTACCTGCTCACGCCTGAAGATATGCTCAAGCGCCACTTTGGCTGTACTGGTGCCGGCGCCGGAAGAACCCGTTACGGAAACAACTGGATATTTTGCGGACATGCGCCCCTCCAATAAATGTAATTAAATCAATTGGTTATGAGATTTTATCCCATTAATTCAGCACCCCGAACCAATCATCTTATCTGTGCGGACGTGCATTATGGCGCAGAACACCCTCCGGATTCAATAACCAATCCGGCAATAAAACTGTAAAGCATTCATTATTTTACTTATAAATCAATACGTTAGATGTATTTAATGCCTGAATACTAACAATATGGCTAATTATTTCCCGATACAAAATTCGGAAAACACACGATCCAGAATGTGTTCAACATCGCCGATGCCCAATATCTCTCCCAGCGCGGACCATGCCTGCCGCCATTCAAGCGCGACCAGGTCCAATTGTGCTGCTCCCCCCAATAACGAACAGCCCTGCAATGCATGCGTCCGTGCCTGCGCAAGTAACTGCCGATGCCGCTCCCGCGTAACTAGAAGGCCTTCTTCTCCCGCCGGCACAACATCCAGGTGTCGCGCCAACTGTTCAAGCAAGACATCCATGCCTGCTCCATTATGAGCTGAAACAGGTATAAATTCATTCGAAATGGTTGAGCAATCATCCAGTAGATCACATTTGTTCATGACCATGATGTCCGCCTGACTTTCCGTCTTCCATGTCTTCTTTTGAGACACATCGGCCACAAAAACGGTTACATCGGCATGGCTTGCGGCATCTTTGGCACGCCGAACACCCTCCTGCTCAATGGCATCGCCGCTGCTTCGCATGCCTGCCGTGTCCACCAGACGAACAGGAACCCCCCGCACCTCAAAATCCACTTCCAGTGTGTCGCGCGTCGTGCCCGGCACATCACTGACAATGGCCCGCTCCCGGCCGGAAAGTCGATTCAACAGGCTGGACTTGCCAACATTCGGGGCGCCAATAATCGCCGCGGTTGCGCCCTGGAACAAGCGCTCTCCAAACATGGCTGTCGCCAGACTATCTTCAATGGGCATCAACACTTCACGATTCATTTGCTCGCGTAATTGATCAAACAACAGTGGCGGGACTTCTTCTTCGGGAAAATCCAGACAGGCTTCCACATGTGCCAGCAAACCGGTCACCTTGTCCATCAGGGAACTGATTTGCCGGCCAAATTCTCCCTGCAAATGCCGCTCAGCCTGACGGGCGGCACGTAAGGTAACCGCATCAATGCAGGCAGCAACCGCTTCCGCCTGCTCAAGATTCATTTTACCGTTTTCCACCGCACGGCGGGTAAACTCTCCTGGATCTGCCAGCCGTGCTCCCAAAACAAGAAGCCGCTGGAGAAGTACGTTCAGCAGAACCGGAGAACCATGTGCCTGCAGTTCCACCACATCTTCGCCGGTATAGGAACGCGGTGCTTTGAAATACAGCACCAATCCTTCATCGATTATTTTGCCATCCACATCAAGAAAACGGGAAAACTGGATTTTACGGGGTGTCCATGGTTGCTGTTTTCCACACAGGTGTTGCGATATGACATGTGCGTCCGGGCCTGAAATACGGATCACGCCCAAGCCACCCCTGCCTGCCGGGGTGGCAATGGCGACTATGGTCGTCATATTCAGCGGGTTAGTCCGGGCTAGATAGCCTTCATCTTGTGCATCACATACCACTGCTGAGCAATGGCCAATATGTTGTTGACCAGCCAATAGACCACCAGTCCCGATGGGAAAAACAGAAACATAAAGGTGAAAATAACCGGCAGGAATTTCATGATTTTGGCCTGCATGGGATCCGGAGGCGTCGGATTCAATTGCTGTTGAACCAGCATGGATGCACCCATTAAAACGGGTAATACATAGTATGGGTCCATGACTGAAAGATCATGAATCCAGCCAAAAAATGGGGCATGCCGCATCTCGATAGAAACCAGCAGTGTTTTATACAGGGCAAAAAATACTGGAATCTGGATCACCATTGGCAAACATCCACCCAGGGGATTAACCTTGTGTTTCTTGTACAGGAGCATCATTTCCTGGCCCATCTTCTGGCGATCATCACCGTACAGATCCTTCAACCGTTTCATCTCGGGTTGTAACTTGCGCATAGCGGCCATAGATTCATACGATTTCTTGGTTGGCCAGTAAAACAATATCTTGATGAGTACCACCAGCAAAATAATACACAGGCCGAAATTACTGATCATACCGTGAAACAAGAGCAGCAGATCGTGTAAGGGTTTGGCAATTACCGCAAACCATCCATAGTCCACGGATCGTTCCAGTCCTGCGTTAAGGGTTTTCATCACCGGTGTTGCTTTTGGACCAATGTAGATGCGTGAATGAAAATTCGCATCGTTCCCGTTCACCTGCGCTGTCTCCAGAAGCCCGGCCTGATAGGTACGGCCATCACCCTTAAAATAATAGTGGTAATTGCGTGTTTCATCACCAATTAGAGCGGCAATAAAGTACCGGTTCATCATCCCGATCCAGCCAGCTTTCGCGGAATAACGAACCGGACTGGCTTCATCCAGATCATCAAAGGAAACTTCTTTCAGTTTGTCGTTCATCAAACCAATCGGGCCTTTATATATGTACATTCTTGATGTTTCCCGGCTTGGATTAACTTCAACCACCTGACGGTACATTTCAAGCCCTGAGCCATGCGCAATGCGGTCATCCACAGTCAGAACATAGCTGCCCTGTTTCAGGGTCATGGTCCGAATCCAGGAACGCCCATCCGTCAAACTGGTACGGAGGATTAATATGGATGCATCTTGATTCTGTTTTTGTGACACCACACGGAAGTGCGGCGGTGCCTGACCAATCACGCCCGAATTCACATACAGCGCGTGTTCCCCATCTTTTCCCAACACGGAAACGGGCTTCGATTTCGGATTGAGTTCTTCACGATACTGCATCGTTTGAGCCACTATAATGGCCCCTCGAGAATCAATCTTTAAATCAAGGAGGCGATTCTTCAGTCTTGCAATTTCACGAACCTCTTTCGCCGGCGCTTCCGGGGCAAGAGTAATATTCTCTACCTGTTCCGGGTGGCTTTGAACCGGGGGTGGAGCGGCCTGTTCCGACCGGGCTGTAACCGGCGCGGGTTCCGTCACGGTTTGTGTGCTATTTTCCTCGGGTGCCGGAAACAGCATTTCCCAACTCACCAATACGATCATGGACAGTACAAACGCCAGAATCATGTTGCGTTGCTCCATGTTATATCTCCTTGGCTTTGTGGGTGAAATGATGGTGCGGCTTATCGGGAACCGGGTCGTAACTCCAGCCCTCTTTGGCAAAGGGATGGCAGCGTAGCAAACGTAAAACGGCCAGCCAGAGGCCTCGGATAATGCCGAAACGTTCAACGGCTTCCAGTGCGTAGCGGGAACAGGTTGGCTGGTGAATACAGCGTGGCGATAGCAGGGGAGAAATCAGATATTGATAAATCCGGATCAAACCAAGCAACAGATGTTTCATTCCCGATTCCTGTGTATGCGATTCATGATTTGTTTCAGCCCCTGGTCCATATCACGGTTAACATTCTTTGCCTGTTTCCAGTCACACAAGGGAACGACCAGCACATCCACACTTTCAGCCCGAACACCACTTAAACGAAAGCATTCTCGCAATTGCCGTTTTAACCGATTTCTGCGAATGGCATTGCCATATTTCCGGGAAACGGCTAAGCCCAGTCTGGCATGTTGTATCCCATTGGCTCGATATATCAGTCGCAAGCTTCCACTGGTTAGCCTGCGTCCCTGACGCAATCCTGAAAAATCCGCTTTCGAGCGAAGCCGAAAGTACGGAGAAAAGTCCTTCTTCAGACCTTGATTCAGGTGCCGTTCTAGGCACTCAGGCGCTTGCGTCCCTTGGCACGGCGGCGATTGATAATCGCGCGTCCGGAGCGGGTTGCCATACGGGCGCGGAAGCCATGGGTGCGGGCACGACGGATCCGGCTGGGCTTGAACGTAAAACTCATGCTCTTCTCCTTGGGTCAAAAAGGTTGCGAATGGTAGGTTCGCTTGTGCTTCTGTCAAGCTATGGAATATTATACCCGACTATTCACAAATGCTGCCGCACCCTCGCTTGTT
>CAZEMN010000102.1:0-6630 GCA_964513335.1 uncultured Zetaproteobacteria bacterium
CCATGACATACATGATCTCCTCGTAAAAAAGGCATGTGGTCTTTCCCAGAGCTTGGTTAACCCCAACTGGATAAAAATACCAATATTTTTGGTGCATGACATATCCTGTCACATACTCAATGCATACATGCCAACAGACTCAATATTGCCCACATCATGTCTATGGGTTACGGGCCACTGCTGTCCCACTTGTGAAAAAACGAGGCCCGATTCTCCATTGTTTGTTACAATGGGTGCATCGCACAAGTCATTGATAGCAAAGGAGAGTCAGGCCATGGCACATCATGGTACAGTACTTTCACAACTTCTCAGGTCAGTTCCGAGGCATAAATTTGACATCCTCGCCAAGCAGCAACCCGCCGCGCGGTGGAACAGCAATGCCTGCTTCCCAAAAACGACCTCGAAGCGGGATTGCGGCTCATCCATCCAGAGTTTTACAAGTGGCTCGAAGTGATGATTGTTCAATCATCCATTCATCCGTACAGTGACGCATATGAATAACCCGGGGTATAAAGTGCTTGCCCGCCGCTGGCGGCCACGGCGATTCGCTGATCTTACCGGTCAGGACGTAGTGGTGCGGACACTGCAAAATGCACTGAAAAACAGCCAGATGGCGCATGCTTATCTGCTGACGGGTATTCGGGGCGTGGGCAAGACCACGATCGCCCGGCTGCTGGCCATGGTGGTGAATTGTGACCATCCCGAACACGGCGAGCCTTGCGGTGCGTGCGAAGCGTGCGCGTCCATCGGCCGTGGCAACAACCTGGATGTGCAGGAGATGGATGCAGCCAGCCATACCGGGGTGGACGACATTCGTGAAATTCTTGATTCGGTGCGTTATCCGCCTTCCACGCTTAAACACAAGGTCTATATCATTGATGAGGCGCACATGTTGTCCAAGAGCGCCTTCAATGCATTGCTTAAAACCCTGGAAGAGCCGCCGGAGCGGGTGCTGTTTATTCTGGCTACGACCGAGGTTGAGAAGTTGCCTGTTACCGTACGCTCCCGTTGTCAGCGCTTTGACCTTCGGCGTCTGGGGGTGGATGAAATAAGTCATTATCTGGCACATGTGCTGAGTGAAGAGAAGGTTGCTTATGAACCGGAGTCTCTGCACGCGATTGCGCATGCGGCAGACGGAAGCGTGCGCGATGCTTTAAGTCTCACCGAGCGGGTGCTGGCCTATGCCGGCGAGCAGTTAACGATGCCGGATGTGCGCAAGGCGCTTGGACTGGTTGGGCCTGAAATGATACGCCGGTTGTCCTCTGCGGTTTTTACCGGTGATGGCAAGGGTGCGGTGGATGTTTTGCGGCAGGTAGCGGGAAGCGGGTACGCGCCGCGCACCGTGCTGCTGGCTTTGGGAGAAGTATGGCACGAGCTGGCCTGCCTGATGGTGGATGAGACTCTGCTGGAAAGCGAACCGGGGGAGGCGCAGCGGCAATGGCTGACGGGCTGGGTGGATTGCTGGGATGCGCAAGGTCTGGATTTACGCTATCAGGTTTTGTTGCACGGCTTGCGCGATCTGGGTTTGGTCGATGAACGCCGGGGTGCGGAAATGCTGATTCTGCGTCTTGCCGGGTTGCATACTCTGAATCCGCCGCGCAAAACACCCGAAATTAAATCGAAGGCCGCAGGCCAGCCTGAGATGGATAATGGTGTGGGTGATGGATCAGATGATGCCAGTATTCCACTGGTAGCGCATATAGAGGAACCGGTAGATAAGCATGTCGATCCTGTGCCTCAACCTTCCTCTGCCGAAGCCGATAAAGGTGAATCCGAGCCGGATCTTCTTTCGAACCTGCAGGATGATGCGCCGGGTCGACGTTGCACCAACTGGGAAGAGGCGGTTGCTGCTTATGGACAGGCACGCGCCGGTATTGCCGCCATGCTGGAGCATGTATTGTGTCTGGATTTTGCTGAAAAGGTTCGTCTGGCTCTGGATAAGCATCAGGAGAAGGCCATTGTTGCGGCGGAGCGTATGGCGTTTGCAGAGTGGTTGGGACGTGAAATACATTGGGAGCCACGCAGCGAACAGGAAGGTGAGACGCTGTCGCAGGTCCGTGTCCGTGAAGCTGAAGCCAGGCAGCAGCAACTGGAACAGGCTGCCGGTGAAGACCCCCATGTTCAGGCGCTGATGCGTGAGTTTGGCGCAAAAATCGAACGTGTGCGAGCGCCGGGAGCAGCAACGGATACTGAAACAATGTCGGAGGAACAACCATGAATATTGGAAAGATGATGCAGCAGGCTCGCAAGATGCAGGAAAACATGCAGAAAATGCAGGAAGAACTGGCCGGTATGGAAGTGTATGGCGAGGCTGGTGGCGGTATGGTAAAGGTCACGATGGGTGGGGATCGCGTGGTACGCAAAGTCGAAATTGATCCTTCGCTGTGGGCCGAACAGGACAAGGACTTGCTTGAGGATTTGGTGGTGGCCGCTATGAATTCCGCACTACAGTCGGTTGATGATATGATGAAAGAAAAGCAGCAGGACATGCTTGGCGGGTTGCCGTTACCTCCGGGCTTTTCTCTTTGATAGTAGTAACTTATGAATAGATCCGGCTATACATTTCCCGGTATGCCTGCGCCTCTGGCTCGGGTGGTGGAAACGCTTTCCAGCTTGCCGGGAATCGGTCCCAAGACAGCGTTGCGGCTGAGTTTAAGCCTGTTGCACAAATCCGCACCGGAGGTAGAGCAGATGGCGGCTGCACTGACTGAGTTGCATCAATCGCTTGATTTTTGTGAGCGTTGCGGCTGTTTCTCTGAACAAGGACATTGCGGCATTTGCGACAATGTCCGGCGTGACGCGCATGTGATTTGTGTAGTGGAGCAGCCGGTGGACGTGCTGATGCTGGAGCGCGGCGGCCATTTTTCCGGGCATTATCATGTGTTGCACGGGCGTTTAAGCCCGGTAGATGGGATAGGGCCGGAACAGATTCACCTGGCTTCGCTGGATGCACGTGTGGCGGAGGAGGATGTACACGAACTAATCCTGGCAACCAGTGCCACGGTAGATGGCGAGGCGACAGCGCATTTTGTTGCACGCCGTTATCAGGCTTCCGATGTAAAGATTTCACGCATTGCGCGTGGCGTGCCGGAGGGAGGTGAACTGGAATATATGGATGAATTCACCTTGAACCGCGCCCTTGATCAGCGGGTGGTTTGGGAGCCGGTTGGTTAATGCATTCATTTGAGGGCAGGGGATGATCCGAAAGCTTTTCAGGGATTCGTCCGCCCTCTTTTTTTCACAAATTGTTGCCAATATTGCAGCTTTCTCAATATCGTGGTCTATCGCCCGAGGCATGGGAGGAGAAGCCTATGGTATTTTTGCGGCTGCCTATGCGCTCGCTACAGCGCTTGCTACTATCGCGGATTCCGGTGTGCGTCTCGCCCTGATCAGGGAGGTCGCCCGTTCACCTCACAGCTGGCAAACAATGCTCCGTCACAGCTTGATCGTTTCACTGTTGACCGGCCTTCTTCTGGCCGTGGCAGTTGTCTTGGTTATTGTGCTGCGCGAAGGTTTTTCGGACGCTCAGCAACTGCGTATCTGGCTTCTCGTGTTTGCGCTGCTTTGGATTGAGTTGCGGATACTGACCGGCGTGCTGGCGGGCCGCGGCCAATTTGTGGCACTTGGGGTTTGGTCCGCCACGGAACGTATGGGCGGAGCAATAGTGATCGGAACGATGGTGTTTTTACTATCCGCGAGTTTGATGTGGCTTGCAATCGGTTTGTGCGTCTGGGAAGGGATTGTGGTGCTGGCTTTGGCCGGGTGGATACTAAAGCAGCGCTGGCCTGCAAGGCCTGCAACGATCACAGGCTGGGGCTTTTTTCGGCTGGCGATTCCATTTGGACTGGCGGGTATCGGGACCGGCATTCTTGGCAAGCTTGATCTTATAGTATTGGGCTTTCAGCAAGCTCCCCAGTCCATAGGATATTATGCGGCAGCTCAGACGCTGGCACTGGCTGCTCTGTTTGCGGTCATTGCCTTGAGCAGCGCTATGTTTCCATCGCTAGCCGAAATGGCCAGGGATGGCACGGTTGATGAGGCGCGCAGCCTCCTGATGCCTGCCATGGGAAACAGCATGTTACTGATTATGACGCTTGCATCGGTGCTGATTGCGGGAGCGTCGCATTGGCTGGGATGGATCTACGGCGCTGAATTCTCAAACGGGGCTCCATGGCTTGTACTTTTTGCATTAACAGCCGCTTTTCCGGCCATTGGAACCCTGTTCGGTTCGGTTGTGTCGGCATGGGGATGGCAAGGCCGTTGGGCTCGGGTGGTGGTCATGATGCTGTTCATCGCCACCCCATTATTCTGGTTTGCTGGCAACAGGTTTGGAATTCCGGGAGTGGCTGTTTGCGCGATTCTGGTGCAATTTGCGCCCGTATTGGTGATTTGGCGATGGATATGTCTTGCGGGCCTGAGCAGCGACACACTTTGGATTTTCAAGGTTGTAATGGTGCAGGCCGTCATCGGCGTACTGGTTGTCTGGCTCGGTATCGGACACCCGTTACTTTGGCTATTGCCACTGGCTGTGCCGGCGATGCTTGTCGCAGGCGGTATCTGTCGCTGGAGCTGGTTCAGTCGAGCTCTGGCGTTGCTTGTTTCCGGGCGACGAACTGCATGAAAGGATACATGCGGGGAAAGAATCCGGTGATGATTTGCCGCCAGCCGGAATAGCATCCACGATGCACAACGGTTTCGATCTCATAGTTTAGCCGACTCAGGAACTCCCGAACTTCCTTAACTGTATATTCGCGCACATGGCCCATATGACCCAGAGTGTGTATTTTATTGTATTCGTCGTAGATGCTGCCACCGCAGGAGATGCTTCGTCCCGCAAATAGAAAACGCAGCATGCCTTCGACGGAACGGATATTTGGCGTAGTCAGTATCAGTCTGCCACCCGGCTTCAGCACCCGCAGCACATCTTCGAAGATTGCTATCAGATCGCCGCGCAAATGTTCAAAAATTTCGTTGCATATGATGCCATCAAAGGAGGCATCGGCGAGCGGCAGGGGATCTTTTTCGAGATTGCAGCGATGGATCATCAATCCGTGCCGTTTGATGGTTCCTCCGAAGCGTTCCGGGGCAATATCAATGCCTTCGACACGATACCCTTGCCCGAGCAGCGCGACCGTCAGTACCGGCGGGGTGGAGCCCAACTCGAGAATTCTGTCATTTGTTCCGAAACAGCGGTGGATTTCATCGAGATCAAAGGCGAGGCGCTGAAGGTGGGTATTCACGTAGACGGAAAACCAGTCCCGGATATCTTCACGGTCCACCTGTACGGATGCGGCGGCGGAAGTGATGGCGGCAAGGGACTCCTCGCTTGGTTTACCGGCTTCGTACCGGCGGTTCACGTTGGCTCTACCTGAGTGGAACAGAGGTTGAAATAGCCATGCATATTCAGGACGGATGAGATGGTTTGTTGCTCAGCATCACTAAAGGTCCGCCGAAAGTTTTCCAGACCTTTGGGGGCGATTTCTTTCCCAAGGTTATCTTCTTTCCATGCCTCATCCGGAAGCACCACTGCCGCGGCCGAGGAGGCCAGGTTGGTTAGCATGGCCGGCTGCCAGCCGATGTCGAGAAATTCGCAGATATGGCGAAGGGTTGCCTCCGGCTGAGCAGTCAGCGTTTCGTAGCAGATAATGTAGTGTGCCGGATTTTGATGATATTGCAGGGTGAGATTCAGGCAACGGTTCCACTGTTCTATGCAGGCAGCAACCGGACGTGGTCCGCCCCAAATGTCCGGATGCTGGCGCGTGACGCGGTAAAGTGAATCCACCACCGACCGGCCGTCGCGCACGATATGCAGGAATTTTGCTTTCGGTACGTACCGGGTGATCTGATGAATGTGATCGAGATGCATTGGTGTTTTTTCGATCCAGACATCCTTGTTTGCTTTTCTTGTCCAGGCATCGAGTTGGGAGATGAATTGGCTAACCATTTTCCTTCTGCTCCATTTGCGCTGGATGAGGAGCGTAGGCTTCAGCCCTTTGTTTGCGACCTGCTGTAGCCAGCGATCAAATACGGTGTGGAGGTGCTTCCCGGCCAGAAGTTTCTTCTTTAACCGTTCCATGCGGCTCCCGCCAAAACCCTTTGTGAAAAAATGGCTCTCTGGAAAAGAAAGAACGCGTGAATGACCAGTCAGAAGGCTTTGCAACAAGGTGGTGCCTGATCGCGGGCAGCCAACCAGAAAGACGCGGATGACAGGTTTTTCCCGGTTGGGCTCGGACCGTATATTACTGGAATCTTGCATTGTGAATATCATTGAGGATAATCAAGCGAAGTCAACTGCCGCAGTTGCAGGCTAGGGAGAGTGGGCATCGGCGCGAAGGTTCTGATGGTGGAAACCGGTGGCTGGGGTGGTATCGGCCACTACACCCATTGCCTGTGTAATGCACTTGTCGGTGCAGGCTGCGAGCTTCGCTTGGTAACTCACGCCCATCGCTATGAACTGTCATCGTTCGCAAAGTCCTATCCGGTTCATCGAGTATTCCATGGTGACGGGCAATGGTCCGACTGGCAGAGATTGTTTGATCTTTGCCGCCTGCACGCACCGGAGATCGTGCATTTTCAGTCGCTGCTTTCCACGCGCCGTGACTGGCTGATGTTTCACTGGATGCATCGAAA
>CAZEMN010000103.1:0-6555 GCA_964513335.1 uncultured Zetaproteobacteria bacterium
GTGAATTAATATCTTATCACAATCTGAAGGTTTAATCAGCATTTCCCTAATGGATCACCTTATAAAAATATCCGTCGGATCAATTGAATATGATTGGGAGCAAGTCCGAGAATTAGCGATTAATTTCCTTAATGAAATCAGAGTAGATATTGGAATAGACAAAAATCCCATTGCATACAAGGGAGAATTGTGAATATACCGAAGCCATGAACACGGAGAAAAAAGCTGCGCTTTTTTTGCCGGTTATGGCAAACTAAAATAGCACAACGGCAGGCATAAGGGGGAGAGATGTTATCAGGCGTAATACTATTGTGGTTTGTCCTCACGGCTATTTCAGTGCTGTTTGTTGCAGTTGATAGTCTTAAAACACCAGAGTCTCCAGTATTAAAATGGGGATTCATATTGCTCACAGCCTATACCGGGCCAGTGGGAGCATTTCTCTACGTGCTGGGATGTCGCGAACCTTTGCCCGGGCTACATGAACAATATACTGCAACACGTTGGCGCCAGGTATTGGGCTCAACCATGCATTGTGTGGCCGGTGATGGCTTGGGGATATTAGCTGGCGCTATTCTTGGGGGTATCATTCATTTATCCAAGCCAGCGGAGATTGGGCTTGAATATTTGCTCGGTTTTGGCTTTGGCTGGACAATCTTCCAAGCCCTGTTTATGAAGGAGTCGTCTGGCGGGTCGTTTTATAAGGCTTTAAAAAATACATTCATTCCTGAACTAGTCTCGATGAACTACCTCATGGCTGCCATGGTCGTTGTAACGACAATCGGCATGCGTATGGTGCCCGAAAGCAGTAATCCGCTGTCAATGGAGTTCTGGTTCATCATGTCTATGGCGTTATTAACAGGGTTCATTGCAGCATATCCGATAAACTGGTGGCTAGTATCCAATCACCTGAAGCACGGTATGATGACAGTGCGGCCGAGCCAGGCCAGCAGCACTGAAACAAGTACGCAGGAACATCGTGCAACTGGCCATTCAACTCATGCAGCATCTACAGTGAGCCACGATACTAGGAAGGACATGGTATCGCGCAGTACGATGAGATTTATGGTGACTGTATCATTTATCGTATTCGGTATAGGCGTAAGTATTTCCCTTATGTATGGAGCATAGAAAAGACTAAACGATGCGCTCCACACGGACTATCAAAAGCTGCGTCGCATGTTCCTCGCCATGCAGCTTCCGGCAGCCGGCGAGCTTGGTTGTTAGAGGATCCAATGCTTAATTTATTTCAAGTGAGGTGTTTTCCCTTCATTGTGGCAAACAGCAAGGCGTGACACAGCGGTTGAAACAGTGGGATGATGCCCCTAGCTTCAGCGGCATCAACGACACATGGCAATGCGGAGGAAAGGCATGCTGAACAAGGCAATTCTGATTGGTAATCTGGGGGCAGACCCTGAAACACGCTACATGCAGGATGGTACCTGCGTGTGCAATATCCGTATTGCTACCACCGAACGCTTCAAGGATCGCAATGGCGAACGCCAGGAGCGGACCGAATGGCATCGCGTGGTGCTGTGGGGCAAGCTGGGTGAGATCGCCAACCAATATCTGCACAAGGGTTCACAAGTTTATATCGAAGGCAGAATCGAAACGCGCAAGTGGCAGGATCGGGATGGTAATGACCGCTACAGCACCGATATTCGCGCACGGGAAATGAAGATGCTGGGTGGCAAGGGTGAAGGTGCGCCGCGCTCTTCAACACCGGCAGAAAAGTCCGCACAGGCCGCGCCTGCGGATGATCCCTTTGCCGATGCCCCTGCTTTTAACGATGTCCCGGTGGATGACGATATTCCGTTCTGACGGCTACCATGAGTAGAAGTATTGATTATGCAATGAGGCCCGCTTGAAAGCGGGCCTCATTGTCTGATAGTCAGAAAAGTTTTTCGGATATCGGGCCTATTGGGTGAAAAACAATCCCTGATTGATATCACTGATCGTAATGACGCCCAGCAGTGTCCCATTCTCGGTGACCGGAATATGACGCAGGTTCTTAAGGCCCATATACGAGGCGGCCTTGAGCACGGGATCCTCGGGCGAAACCGTAAACGGATTGGCGGTCATCACTTCTCCCACTTTCATTTCCATCACTTTGGGATAGCCTTCCTCCATCTCGACAAAATCACGGCTGTGGACATTGTCATGAATGTAGTCACCAAGATTTGGATACAGCGGTAACAGCACGTCACGCAGGGTCACGACACCAATCAGGGTGTTATCATCGTCCACAATAGGAACTGAACCACAGTGGCGACTAATCATTTTAGTGACTACTGAACGCAAAGAGTGATCCTTTTTTGCGGACATTACGCCGGTTGTCATGACATCACGTACAAGCATTGCTATCCCCTTCGTTATGATTTGTTATTGCCTGCCTAACCCGGATTATTCATAAATACTGCCGCGCCCTTGCTTGTTCCTTTGTCCGCACCGAATCCCTCATCGGTCGCCCGTATGCATGGCTACGGTCTCTTTCCTCGGAATCCGTTACGAACAAAGTTCCTGCGCAATCTTCACGGCGATTCATGAATAGTCCGGGTTAATTGCTGCTATCGCATGGTCGGCAGCGTATCACAGCCAATCCCTTTTCAGCAAACTTTTCATCCCGCTATCCGGACAGGCATGCGATGGTTGCCGTATGCACGATCAAAGTGTGAGAACCTGCCTGGAAGGCTCATCCCGCATGAGGGACAGCGGCCATCATCCGTAACCTGATAATCCAGAATGTTGTACCAGTCACGCACAATGAGTTTGTTGCCGCAACCGGGGCATGAAGTCGTACCGCCATCAGTATCATGCACATTGCCGGTATAGACGTGATGCAGGCCGGCATCCAGCGCAATCTGGCGCGTGCGGCGCAATGTGGACGATGGCGTATGAGAAATATCCATCATCTTGTAGTCCGGATGGAAAGCCGAAAAATGCAGGGGCACATCGGCTCC
Source organism: uncultured Zetaproteobacteria bacterium (assembly GCA_964513335.1). Lineage (GTDB taxonomy): Bacteria > Pseudomonadota > Zetaproteobacteria > Mariprofundales > Mariprofundaceae > JAUZQZ01. Next base: position 2,958 of record CAZEMN010000103.1, read on the forward strand.
CAGATGTTCCATGATCCATTCGCTTTCCTGCCTGATTTCCATATCCGAATCATTCTTTCCGGGAATCAGCAATGTGGTGATTTCCGTCCATACATCGGTTTCATGGATGAGGTATTCGAGCGTATCCAGCACGGGTTGTAAATGTCCGGCGCACAGTTTGTGATAAAACGCTTCGGTAAAGGCCTTTAAATCGACATTGGCGGCATCCATGTGGCTGAAGAATTCGGTTCTCGCCTCAGGGTGAATGTAACCAGCGGTGACAGCGACCGTTTTGATGCCGGTTTCGTGGCAGGCAATGGCTGTGTCCACCGCGTATTCAAGGAAGATGACCGGGTCGTTATAGGTGAAAGAAACACTGGCGCACCCCAGTTCCTGCGCGGTTCTGGCAATCGTTTCAGGAGATGCCTCATCACACAGGCGGTCGAATTCGCGTGATTTGGAGATGTCCCAGTTCTGGCAAAAGTGGCAGGCCAAATTGCACCCGGCAGTGCCAAAGGACAGGACACTGCTGCCGGGCAGGAAGTGGTTTAACGGCTTTTTCTCGATCGGGTCCACGCAGAAACCGGAAGAACGGCCATAGGTGGTCAGCACGATTTGTTCACCTTCGCGCATACGTACGAAACAAAGGCCACGTTGCCCGTCCTTTAGTTTGCAGTCACGCGGACAAACATCACACTGGATGCGGCCATCATCGAGCTTGTGCCAGTAACGACCGGGATAATGTGCATTGGCCATGGTGCTACTCCAGATTCCCTTCGCTGAATTTCTCGACCGTATATGTATAGATTAGCACATCCGGGTGCCAGAAGTCGGGCGACAAGCCGGCCTTGATCCGCAAATGAGCCATGAACTGGTGCGCATCCGGCAATTGCTCCCATACCTGAGGCAAAAAAGTGGCCTTCTGGTTCCCATACTGAAATACAACGCCGTCTTCTCCCGTCCTGAGTCTGGCAATCGTTTCTTCCTCGCTTTGAACATCCAGTTTTTGCATGGGTGAAAGCAGGGATACTTCAATGTTCACTTTGGCCAATTCGTCGATTGTGAGCGGCGGGAAGCGTGGGTCGTGGAGTGCCGCAGCAACCGCATTGGCGTGAACATCCTCAAACAGCGGCCGATGCATCTCAAGTGAGCCAATACAGCCGCGCAGAGTTCCGTTGATTTTCAATGTCACAAAGCAAGCTCCTTTTTCCTGTAGCCAGTCTTCCTGATGCGGTACAAACCCGTCCAGGGACTGGCCAAGCGCGTCAGATATCGCTGATCTTGCGAGAGATAGAAGGATTTGACTTTTATTCTTTATCATCCGTTTCCCTCATCGAAGGCGAACGCTCCATAACCTACAACCTGCTGTTTGTCTCCCGCCGTATCGCCTGAATTACGCAGATCCAGCAAATGTGCCGTAAGTCCATGCCTGTCTGATGTGGCGAGCAGGCCGTTGATGGGTGTCGCACCACAGGCCTGCTCGTGACTGATGGGCCATTGTTTGGCAAGGATGTTATCCGCGGTGATCCGATCCACTTGTTGCGCTTGCTGATAGGGGAGGTAATGGGACAGATCGGAACTGATGACAATGAGCGTCTCATCATCGCCCCAGAGCACATCCAGCACCCCGGCCACATCCTCGGGACTAGCATCGCCCACTGCCAGAGGGACGAGCTGGAACTCACCCAATACCCGCTGCAAAAAAGGAAGGTGTACCTCAAGAGAGTGTTCCATGGCATGCGCAGCCTCGCTCCATACCACCTGCGGCAGTTGCGCAATACTTTCCATGGCCTCTTTATCAAGTGGTATGTCACCGAGTGGCGTAGAGAAAGAATCCGCTTCTGGCAGGGCAAGGCCAGACACAGGTACCCGATGCACGGGACCGAGCAGCATCACGCGGCGGATGTGCTCCATACCCTGCAACAAAGCGTAGGCGCTGGCGGCAACGGGGCCGGAATAAATGTAACCCGCATGGGGTGCGATCAGTGCCTTGGGGTGAATGGCTACGGAAGAACTAACCTGCGTTAGCATGGTGTCCACCTGTTGTGAAAGCGCATCCGCACCCGCCGGATAAAACATTCCGGCAACAGCGGGTGGACGGGTACGAATATTCATCGTGTGGGCTCTACGGTCTTATTATAGCCGATTGAGGGGATTATTTGTTGTGACGGTTGTGAACGTTGTTCAAGTGGTTTTTAACATGGTGATGGCCAAAGCGGAAATAAATGACCAGGCCAACAGCTCCTGCAATAAGGATAACTGTTATCAGTCCGATAATGCCGAAGCGGTGCAGGACAGCCATCCCCGCGATGCCCAGCGCGTGCCCGACGGCATAAATGATAAAGGCCCATGAGAGACAGTTGACGATTTGCAGCAGGAAAAACCGCCAGAATTCAATGCTGGAGCAGCCAAAGAGCAACGCGGCGACAATGCGCGTTCCGTACAGGTACTGAAAGATGAAGATGGACCAGTGGGCGTATTTATCCAGAATCAGGTTGGCTTTGGGATGATGCCGTTCCAGAAAAGGAATAGATTCGATAATGGACATGCCTTTCCAGCGACCCAGCGTAAAAAAGAACATGTGCCCTGCAAACGCTCCCAGCGCGGCAACAAGAATGACTGTCCATGTATCCATGATTCCGGCGGCAGACAACGCGGCAGCTGCGATAAAAACTGATTCGCCTTCAATAAATGTCCAGATGAATACGGCCCAGTAGCCGTATTGTTCAACGAAATGCTGTGCCCATTCCATGGTTAGCAGTGAGGCGTGAAGGGTGAGGGATGAGAGGTAATCACAGGCGAACCGGAATATCATGGCTGGCCAGATATTCCTTGGCCTCAAGTATCGAGTATTCTCCAAAATGGAAGATGGATGCAGCAAGCACGGCATCGGCCTTTCCATCAGACAAGCCCTCTGCCAGATGCTCAAGCGTTCCCACACCGCCCGATGCCACAACATTGGCCGAAATATGCTCCGCCACAGCGCAGGTTAACGGAATATCATAACCTTTTTTGGTGCCGTCACAGTCCATGCTGGTAAGCAGAATCTCGCCAGCACCGTAATCGCTCATTTTCTGCGCCCATTCGACCGCATTGATGCCCGTGGGTTTACGCCCACCATGCGTGAAACATTCCCAGTGATCATCTACATGCTTGGCATCTACGGCAACGACAATGGTCGAGGAGCCGAATCGTTCCGCAGCCTCTCTGACCAACTCCGGATTGTGAATCGCGCCCGTGTTGATGGATATCTTGTCTGCCCCCGCATGCAACAGATTTTCAATATCCTCCAATGTTTTAACCCCACCGCCCACGGTCAGTGGCATGAATACGTTTTCAGCCACATCGGTAACCATATGGTAGAGCGTGTCGCGGTTTTCATGTGATGCACGGATATCCAGAAAGCATAATTCATCGGCACCCTGTTCGTCGTACCGGATAGCTGCTTCCACAGGATCACCGGCATCAACGATATCCACAAACTGCACGCCCTTGACCACGCGGCCATGCGCCACATCGAGACAGGGGATAATTCTTTTCGATAACATCAGAATAAACCACAAAGACACAAAGGCACAAAGTAAGACAAGTTTTCCTTTATTTCTTTTGTGTCTTCGTG
>CAZEMN010000104.1:0-6473 GCA_964513335.1 uncultured Zetaproteobacteria bacterium
TCTTCTCTTCGCCTAAAGGCGAGGGGTTTCAACCATCCCCGACCGGGACACTAACCACAATGTTAATAAAGGCAGCTTTTTTCAGTTCTCAGCATCCAGATCAAAAGCTGCGTGCAGGGCACGCACCGCCAGTTCGACATGTTTTTCGTCAACTACCACGGTAATCTTGATTTCGCTGGTGGTGATCATCTGAATGTTGACGCCTTCCTTCGCCAGCGCTTCAAACATCTGCCGCGCCACCCCGGAATGCGAGCGCATGCCGACGCCAATAATGGACACCTTGGCTACCGTATCGTCGCCCTTCACGTCGCGCGCCTTCATTTCTTTGCAAACACCTTTTAATGTTTTCATAGCGGGGGCAAAGTCGTCACGCGGCACGGTGAAGGTAATATCCGTGGTCCCGTCCTCACTGACATTCTGTACAATCACATCCACATTGATGTCTGCTTCCGCGACCGGACCGAACACGCCACTGGCAATGCCCGGATGATCCGGTATACCCCGAATGGTGATCTTCGCCTCATCGCGGTTATAGGCAACTCCGGTAATACTTGCTCGTTCCATGGTTTCATCCTCACTCGTGACCAGCGTGCCGGGCACGTCTTCGAAGCTTGAGCGCAGATGAATGGGCATCGTGTTGCGCATGGCCAGTTCCACACTGCGATTTTGCAGCACTTTTGCCCCTTGGGACGCCAGTTCCAGCATTTCTTCATAGCTGATACGATTAATCTTCCGCGCTGCCGGTACAATACGGGGATCAGCGGTGTAAATTCCATCTACATCGGTATAGATATCGCAAACATCGGCTCTCAGGGCGATGGCCAGAGCTACCGCCGATGTATCCGATCCACCCCGGCCCAGTGTAGTGATGTTACCCTGTTCATCCACTCCCTGAAAACCGGCCAGAACAGGTACTTCACCCTGTTCCAGATGTTCCAGAAGGCCTTTGCATTCGATCCTCTGGATGCGAGCCCGCGAATGGCGGCTATCGGTGAAAAATCCTGCCTGCATCCCCGTATAGGAATATGCGCTAACCCCCCGTTTGTGCAATTCGATGGTCAGCAAGGCGGCGCTGACCTGCTCGCCGGTGGAAACCAGCGCATCCAGTTCACGCGCCTGGGGCTGTTCACACAATTCACGGGCCATGCCAAGCAGCCGGTTGGTTTCCCCGCTCATCGCTGAAACCACAACCGCCGTTTCATGACCCTGACGTACGGAGCGTTCAACCAGGCTGGCGGTATTCCGGATACGCTCCAGGGTACCCACTGACGTGCCACCGAATTTCTGTACAACGCGCATGGGATTACTGCTTCGGCTGAACCGTGGCAATCGCCACTTTGCCCATGCCAAGTTGCCGCAGCACATCCAGCACATACACCACGCGCTTGTGCCGCGAATCCGCATCAGCCCGTAGAATCGCACGCATATTGGGATCACCCTTGGTCACATTGAGAATTCGCTTGCGCAACGCGCTATCGGACACAGGCTCATCCTGGACATAGAACTGCCCCCTAGCATTGATACTGATCACGACTTCCTTGGCGTCCGTCACCTGTTCCTTCGACGTGCTGGCCGGTAATTCCAGCTTGAGGCTGCTCGCCACCTTGAAGCTGGTCGAAACCATGAAAAAGATCAGCATTAAAAACACGACATCCACCAATGGCGTAATATCCACCGTGTAATCGCGTTTAGGACGTTCGCGCAAACGCATCAGCGCTCGCCCTTCAGGAGTTCCACAAAACGCAAGGCGTGTTGTTCAATTTCAATTACAAAACGATCCACCCGCGCCTCAAGCAAACGAAAAGCAACCAGAGCCGGAATAGCCACGGAAAGACCCGCCGCCGTGGTGTTCAACGCCTTGGAAATACCACCGGCCAGCACATCAGCCTTGCCCACGCCTTCCACGGAGATCACCTGAAACACCTCAATCATACCAATCACGGTGCCAAGCAATCCCAGTAAGGGCGAGATGGCGGCAATCAGGCCAAGCGCGCCAATAAAACGATCCAGATGGGCAACCTCCTGCCGCCCGGTCTCCTCAAGAACTTCTTTGAGCACCGGGCGGGATACGCCCCGGTTCTCCAGTGCTACCCAGAGGATACGGCCCATAGCCGTGGGGCTATCGCGGCATATCCGCATGGCCTGTTTAACATCTTCGCTGCGAATCGCTGTTTCCACAGCATCCACATCTTTTTTGGGAATAACCACCGAACGTCTCAGACTCCAGCTACGCTCAAAAATAATGGTCAACGCCAGAATGGAGCAACCGAGCAGAATAAACATTACTGCCCCGCCCTGAACCAGAAACTCGTACACGCTTACCTCCAATGATCGCCCGGGAATTCGTACGACAGGGGCGGATTATAGGTGCTGTTGCCACCACTGCAATGCGCGGTGTCGTTTTTCGGAACGAACCAGTGCTGTATAAGCTGCGTAGGCGCTGTTTTTATCATCCTCCATTACAGCCACCGCCCCGTTCGCCGTATCCCATATCCGCGCGCCTGCATGTTCGTACCGCCGAACCACCTGTGGCTTGGGAAATCCGTAGCGATTGGCATATCCGGTCTGGGCAATAGCTATTTTGGGCATCACAGCCCGGACAAATGCCGGTGTGCTGGATGTCGCGCTGCCATGATGCGGCATCAGCATAATATCGTGCACCTTTATGCCGTGAGTCACGATTCCGGATTCCGCTTTGCCCTCAATATCGCCGGGGAACAACAGCCGTTTTCCATTCTCCATCCGAAAAGACAGTACCAGTGAGGCATTATTCGGATTGGACGGCGCATATTCGGCGGGCGGCCACAGCACCTGCCCCTTCACGCCGCCAAACACAAAGTTCTCTCCCTGCTTTAACCAGCGCACGCTACCACCTTGCGTCCGCACGCGCCGAATCAGGCGCTGGACACCCCGGTGGCGTTTTACATCCGGCACGTCAGCCAGCCACAGTTGACCCACATGATTCACCTGGCCCATCAGACGCATCATACCGCCCATGTGGTCGGACTGGGCATGGGTGAGTACCAGCACATCGATATGGGTCATGCCTCTGGCGCGCAGCCCCGCGGCCACGATGGTCCCGCCATTAAAGCGGCTGCCGCGCCTTCCCGGTGCATCCACCACCATGACGCGACCATCCGGCAGCACGAAACTTATCGCCGCACCCTGCCCAACATCCCAAACCATCAGTTGTGCCTGTGCCAGCGACCGCTCCTGTACCGCCGCCATGCCATAGATCAGCACCGTCAATGTCATGACCGCCCATGCGCCCAATCGCCTGCCTTTCCACAATAACGCAGCGGCAAGCATTGCGCCTGACACATAGAGACCGGCAAGCCACCATGGCACGGAAGGAACCCACAGGTGACCGCCCGGCCATTGAAACATCCATGCAAGCAACCGGTTGCCCATATCGATGCCGTAACCCGCCACGGAAAACAGCCATGTTGCCACCCCGGACATGCCAAGGCCGATAAATACTGCACCTGCCAGCGCCAGCGGCAGAATGAACAGACTGTATAGAGGAACCATCATCACGTTGGCAGGCAGACCGTATATCGGCAAACGCCCGAATGTATAGGCAATCAGAGGCAGGGTCGCCAGACTGGCGATCAGGGTCACCCATAACATCCCCGTAAATGCGCGCCGGATATGAAAGCCGTCCACATGGGATTCCTGTCTTCCAGCCCAAAACAAAATGGCCGCCGTGGCGGTAAAAGACAACCACAACGACACTGATCCCACTGCCTGCACATCCAGCAATAGAATCAGTATCAGCGCGGCCAGCAGCGTATTGAGAGGTGCGGTGCGCGCCTTGATCCACCATGCAAGCACGCCTGCCGCCAGCATCATCGTGGCGCGCTGAGTCGGCAATGGCCAACCAGCCAGCGAGGCATAAGCTACTACTACCGTCAACCCGCCAATCAGTGATATGCCACGTACCGGAAGCCCGACAATCCATGCCTCTCTACGGGTGAGCAACCACCAGCAAAGACCAAAGCCAATCGCGCCTGCCATACCCACATGCAAACCGGAGATGGCCAGCAAATGCATCACGCCGGTAGCTGCAAAGGTGTCCTGAATCCGAATAGGAATATGGCTCCGGCCCGCCAGCAACAGTGCTTCGATAATACCTGCCTGCGTACCCGGCAAAGCATCCAATGCATCCCGAATACGCTGGCGCATACCTTCCAGCCATGATGCGTTCGATGCCAGCACAGCCACCGACCCCTTAGCGCTGCCAATAAGTGCAATGTGGCGATCAAAGCAATAGGCCTCAAAATCGAATCCACCGGGATTATTGTGATTGCGCGGCGCATGCCAGTGAACCCGCGCCTGTATTCTGTCGCCGGGCCTGATTTTGCTTGCTGTATGCTGATATACATACAGCCACGCCTGACCGCGGAGTAAAAAGGGGACAGTTTCACTTTTTCGCCCCGAAGAAAGTAAACTGTCCCCTTTCTTACTCCGCCCGGACCGGCTAATCCGGCGCAATGTCAAACGCGTGTAAGTTTGCGTATGTTGCGTCTTCACCACGCTGGCCGTGATCTGCCGAGTGTCTTCAAGCCAGTCACTATCGAACGCTACTGAACGCGCATCCCAACCCAGATTGATGACGCCCCATGCAATTCCGGTTAACAGAACCGCTGCAAAAACGCGTATTTTGGATACGAAGAGAAATAAAGTTGCAATTCCGGCCAACCATGCCACCGCCAGCCATGGAACCCAATCCATCCGCACCACCGCCAGCCCGGCCATCCATGTCAGTGCAGGAATCAGGAGCGGTAAACGGTGAAAATTCAACCCCTGCCCCGGATTACTCAGCTTTCAGGATAAACCACCCGGCCCTGGATGACCTGGTCTCCGCCCAGCATACGCCGCGTTACATTCTCAAGCCTTGGCGCATCGGAAACGCGCGCCACGCCCGTCCCCTGCCAGAAACCAACAGCATCCTTCCCTCCAATCAAAACAGGCGCCTGATAAATCACCAGTTCATCGGTCAGGCGAGTCTCGATAAAAGCCGCATGAAGCATTCCTCCGCCTTCAAGCAACACCGACCAACGGCCTTCACCGGCCAGATGTTTGAGCACCTCGATCAGACTTCTCGCACGCACCACCTCCACGCCCGCATCACGCCATTCCCGGGTAGCACCGCTTTCGCTCCGTACATACAGCCGCGATGGCGCTGCCCCGTCCGCTATTTTACAATCGGGATGAAATGCAGGCGTTTCAAAGCAAAGCACGCAACGCAACGGCGGCTCGCCGGAGAGAGGAACATCACGCACTGTGAGTGAAGGATTATCATATTCCAGCGTACCTGCGCCAATCAGGATGGCATGGCTGTTGGCGCGTAACTGGTGCGCGTGCCTGCGTGAGACTTCATTGCTTATCCATTGCGAGTGCCGTTGATGCGTGGCCAGTTTTCCATCCAGAGAAATGGCGGCCTTGGCCGTAACATACGCCCGGCCAAGACGATAAAAATGAAAAAATGTCTTGTTGATGGCGTTGGCTTCTTTCTCCAGCACGTTCGCCCTGACTTCAACGCCATGGGACTCAAGCACCGCACCACCACCGGCCATTTTCGGATTGGGATCAGATGAAGCATAAACCACCCGCCAGATACCGGTGCGCAGAATGGCATGGGAGCAGGGAGGCGTGCGCCCCTGTGATGCGCAGGGTTCCAGCGTCACATACAGCGTGCCGCCCCGGGCGCGTGAACCCGCCTGCTCCAATGCAACCACCTCGGCATGCGGCTGGCCCGGCCCCTTATGCCAGCCTTCACCCACCACATCGCCGTTAGTCACCACGACTGCCCCGACCGTCGGATTGGGATGCGTTTTACCTACGCCCTTCTCCGCCAGATTGAGAGCACGCGTCATGAATTTCTCGTCAGTGATGTAATCTGTTTGAGTTGTCATGGCTTGAAATTGCAGTTAGGGAGGTGCCAATTAATTCAGTGGTCATGACCGCCAGCACCATGCACATGACCGTGTTCAAGCTCTTCCTTACTCGCCTCGCGCACACCAACGATCTGCACCTCAAAATTCAACGTAACGTCAGCCAGCGGATGGTTACCGTCCACTGTCACCTTATCACCCTCCATGGCAGTAACTGTCACCATTTCAATACCGTCATCGGTTTCGGCCTGAAACTGCATACCCACCTCAAGCCGATCAACACCTCCGAACATCGCCTGTTCCACCACTTTTACCAACTCATCGTCCCGTTCACCGTAACCATCTTTGGGCTCTACGGTAACGGAGAATGAATTCCCCGCAGCTTTCCCTTCCAGCGCATTTTCAAGCCCCGGGATCATGAATCCCGTACCGTGAATGTAGGCCAGAGGCTCCTGCCCTTTTGAGGTGTCGAGCACCTCGCCACCATCATTCGTCAGCGTATAATCAAGGGTCACGACTTTATGTTTACTGATTTGCATAACAACCTCGCAAGACAGGGTAAATAGCCTGTATTTT
>CAZEMN010000105.1:0-6426 GCA_964513335.1 uncultured Zetaproteobacteria bacterium
ATCATATGCGCAACACAACATGTTCTCAGTGACTATGTCACACATCGCTGGCAGCCAGAGATTGCAATGATTTGGTGTCATTGACACAAACTTCGCCGCGCGCCAGACGCACCCATCCCCGGCGTTCGAAATCCTTGATAATCCGGCTGATAACCTCACGCGCTGTTCCCAGTTCAACGGCCAGATCCTGATGCGTTGCAGCAATGGTTTTTTGTCCTTCTCCGGAGCGCCGAAGCAGCAGGCGCGCCAGCCGAACGTCCATTCTTCCGAAGGCAACATCTTCCACCAGCAACATCAGGTCGGCGATGCGGCTGCCAATGGCAGCCATCACAAAATGACGGAAAACAGCCGCTTCCATTAATTGGGTGAATGAATCAACCGGCAGTAAAGCAAGCCGTGTGCTCTCTTCAGCGATACCTTCAGCCGGATATGCTTTTCCTCCCAGGAGACAGGCAGTGGTTAACATGCAAGTCTGGCCTGATTCAACCCGGTACAAAACGATCTCGCGGCCCTGTGCATCCATCTTCTGCACGCGTACCGATCCGGATACCACCATGACATAACCCTTGCAGTCCTCCCCGTCACGAAATAAAACATGGCCCGCCGGCGCGTTCAGTTCACGCGCGTGGGACAGCAGCGTTCCGCGTAGAGGAGTATCCATTTGATTTAATTCAGGAAAGGCTTTTAGCCACTCCGTGTCCGTCATTGCCACACCTCCAGATCAAGCCGTTGAATATGCGCCAGCGAACGGTGGAAATGCCCCCAATCCCACTGCTTGCCCGGATCCCATTTGCGTTCCGGGGCGATATCAGCATGGCCGACAATTCGCCCGGTGTTAATGCCGGGGTAAGATTTCATCAGGGCACGGCACAGGCGTGCGGTTTCCCTGTACTGTGTATCAGTGAAGGGATGCGCTTCATCACCAATCAGTTCAATTCCAATGGAATAGTCATTGCAGTCTGGCCTCCCTTCCCACTCTGATTCGCCCGCATGCCAGGCGCGCCGTGGTATTGGTACGAACTGCGTTATAACTCCTTTTCTGTCTACCACAAAATGTGCCGATACGCGTAAACCATCGAGTCCGGCAAATGAAGCATGCGCTGCCACATCCAGTTGGCCGGTAAATAGCGCCTCCACATCATCCATGCCGAACTCACCTGGCGGCAAACTGATGGCATGAAGCACAATCAGATCAATGCTTACGCCATCCGGGCGTAAATTATGGTGGGGGGAATCAAGCTGCCGCATCGCTGCATGATGCGGTTTTTTACCCCATGCACGCAAGCGTCAGTATGATGCTATGCTTGGCAAATGAGTATAGTCTGGATTTGGGCTACGGGACTGGCTTTTGCCATGATTCACAGCGCTCTTGCAACGCAGTGCTGCAAGAACACCTTTTATCGGCTTGGCATAAATCCCAAAACCTACCGCTTGGCCTACAGCATTCTCGCCACCATCTTAACCGTATTGTGGCTCAGCTTTGTGCACCGGCTGCCCGATACCTCTCTTTACCGTGCACATGGATGGGTGAACGGGTTGATGGTGATTGTACAGCTCGCCGGCCTGGGGATAGTCGTACTTTCGCTGCGGGCCATTGACACATCCGCCTTTCTGGGGTTTTCTACCAGTCTGGACAAACAGGACAGCTTCACGGAACACGGTATCTATCGCTATGTACGCCACCCCATGTATTCCGGTGTTATGCTGGCACTGCTCGCCAGTCCGGTTCAAACCGTAAACAGTCTGAATCTGTTTGCCATTATCATTTTGTATTTTATCATTGGATCACGATTCGAGGAGCAACGCATGCAAACCATTCATCCTGAATACGCCAGCTACCAGCGACGGGTGCCGGCATTCATTCCCTGCCCGGGAGCACAGCAAGCCCATGGATAGAGTGAAAGATCGAGGACTTGTGCTTGCCCTTGGCGGCGGTGGCGCCCGCGGATTGGCCCACATCGGCGTCATCGAAGTGCTCGTGCGCGAAAAGATTCCTATCCGCGCCATCGTCGGCACCAGTATTGGTGCGGAAATCGGTGCTTTCTTTGCAGCGGGAATCTCGAGTAAAGAAATGCGGGAACTCGCCTGCCGTATGGACTGGATATCCACCATGCGCCTGTTCACACCCGATTTCAGCGATCTCGGCGTTTCTACCGGCAAGGGTATCCGCGAATATCTGACGCCATACATGGCGAACAAGAAAATTGAAAAATTATCCACTGCATTTGCTGCCATTGCCACTGATCTCTCCACCGGAGAACAGATCGTCATCCGCAGGGGCAACCTACTCGACGCCGTGCGCGCCAGCATTTCCTATCCGGGTCTACTCACTCCCTTCCGGAAAGGTGGCCGAACGCTAATTGACGGTGGAATGGTAAATCCCGTACCCTTTGATTCCGCACGGACGCTCTTTGGTGGTCCTGTTCTTGCGGTGCAGGTTCACCCAAAGGTTGAGCTGCATGCCGCGCACCGGGAAAAAGAAGCGCCGGAATGGGATAACAGGCTAAAAGAGTTGTTGGCTGATGCATGGCCGAACATGCCGCCACATCTCATCAAATGGTTCCAGGGGTTCAAACGAAAGCGCCATTTTCCGTTCCATAAGGAAAGCAGTCTCGGCATCAGTTCGATTATGAACCAGTCCCAATTGATTACCCAGGACATGATCATGCGCCTGCGCATGCACATTTTGCCACCCGATTTGCTGCTAAAACCTGATATCAGCGAAATTGGCTCGCTGGAATTCTACCGGGCTGAAGACGCCATCATTGCGGGCAAAGCGGCAACGGAGGCTCAATTGGAAACAATTCTTCAACTTCATTCGACGTTTATTTAACATGCTGTTTTATGTGACAAAATATAGATGTGGCAGCGGTCTTGCGTGCTCGTGATTGCGCCGAGACATGTGCGCTGAAACGGAAACAGTACAAAAAATGGTTATGAACAACGACATATTGAAACGCCCCCCCTGTTCGGAACGAGCGCCACATTGCTCGCGGCATCCTCCACGCGCCATTACGCCAGGACTCGCTGATGGTGCGCTCTTCTACGGGACAGGGCACTAGCCATGCGGAATCCGGCACAACTGGAGAAGGCCCGTTTGATGCGGCTGGCCACCTATGCGTCCACGGCAACGGCAATCACACTGATTGTCGCCAAGCTTTTCGCATGGCTGTGGACTGATTCCGTCAGCATCCTGGCCACGCTGATTGACTCATGTCTGGATGCGGCTGCTTCTCTGGTCAATTTGCTGGCCGTGCGTCATGCACTTGAACCGGCGGATAAGGAACACCGTTTCGGACACGGAAAGGCCGAATCCCTGGCGGGGCTTGGACAAGCCACCTTTATTGCCGGATCGGCAGGATTTTTGCTGCTTGAAGCTGCGGGTCGGCTTTTCCATCCGCAACCGGTAAATGTGGTCGGTATCGGTATCGGCGTCATGGTCTTTTCCATTGCCGTAACCTTCATTCTGCTGGCTTTCCAACGCCATGTCGTGCGGAAAACCGGATCCACTGCCATCAAGGCGGATTCCCTGCATTACGCCACCGATGTGCTGGTCAACGGAAGTGTCATCGTTGCTCTGCTTCTGGCGTTTTATGGCTGGCCGGGATTTGACTCCCTGTTTGCCGCCGCTATCGGTATCTATATCCTTTATAATGCGAAACAAATTGCCAGCGAAGCCATCCAGCACCTGATGGATCATGAACTTCCGGATGCGGATCGCAAACGCATCCATGATATTGTCATCAGCCATAAGCATGTGAAGGGCATGCATGACCTGCGCACGCGCCGTGCCGGTACGACGGCCTTTATCCAACTGCATCTTGAACTCGATGATAAGCTGACGTTGCTCCATGCCCACGCCATCTCCGATGCGGTGGAAGCCAAAATCAGGAAAGCCTACCCGGACTCCGAAATCATCATCCACGAAGACCCGGCCAGTCTGATGGAGCCGATGCCTGAATTCGACCAGGATAAGCAGTGAGTCAGCGAATGTTCCGGCACAATGCATTTCTCGCCGTCTTTATGGCCATGTTGCTGTGCCTGGCCAGCCCGGTCAAAGCGGAAACCGCCACCATTAAGGTGCTGCATTTATCATTACAGGAAGCTTCCGATGTCGTGAAAAGCCAGCTTTCCCGGCAAGGCGCCGTAGCCCAACTCCCATCACGCCGAATGCTGATTATTCAGGATGCTGCCGGGCACATTGAACGCGCCCGTGCTTTGCTCAAACGGCTGGATATGCCTGCACCACAGATGAATGTGCAGGTAAACGTGGTGGAACAGGAAACAAATGATGAAACAGCGATGAAGGTCTCGGGAGTGACCCTCCCGGGAGGCTGGGTGCGCATACAGACCAATCATGAAGTGCGGCAGGGAAGCAACAGTCAACGTTTCAATTTGAGGGTGACACCCGGCAAATACGGGCGTATTGAGGCTGGGCATATTCGTGCCATACGGCCCACTATCCGGCGTTTTTTATATCGTTATGGCGTGGCCGATGCGCCCGACCTTGCATTGGTCCCGATTACAGCCGGGTTCGACATACAAGCCCGGCTTATCGACAAGAGCAGCGTACGTTTGAATATTCACCCGTGGTTTGAACGGGAACGGCAGGAAACGAATATTCAGGCAGATATAGAAATTTTGCCAAGCCTGGGGTCAACCGCCTCCACAAAACGACCGCCCGCAACCCAGGCCCCCATGCGCCTGAATATGCAACCACAACAATCCAGTCATATCGAGCGTATCGCCGTAACGGATGCCAATACCGAATTGACGGTCAGGCTGGGCGAAACGGTAACACTGGCGGCCACCCGGCAGGCGGCCAAAGCATTTGGAAATGCCCTGCTGGATCACTACACTACCGTTGCGAACCGGTCCGTGCTCCTGCGCCTGACGGTAACGCAAGCAGATTATTAGGCCGCACCATTCACAAATGCTGAATAATCCGGGCTAACGCTTCAGGCGATACCACTGCGCCATGCGTAATTTCCAGAAGGTTCGGTATTCCTCGTCGGTCACTTCACCATCATCGTCCGTATCCATGGCTGCATAGCGCGCCACGATGCGCTCCCGCACCATGGTCATGTATTCCTCATACGATACGCCGCCGGAGGCATCTGTATCCAGTTCCATGAAACGCGCCACAACTTTATCGGTGGCTGACATGGGGCCTGCGGGTTCACTGATTACAGGCGCTTCGTCAAGCAGCTGATTATCCACACCTTGCCCTTCTATAATAGCAGGAGCATCGCCTGCGGACGGCTTGCTAACGCCCGTTCCACTTTCAAAAACAGGATTTGCCGTTTCCTTCGTGGACTCCTGAGCCCATCCGGACAGAGCATACAAAGCAGCTATTGTCAGCATGATTCCAATGCTTAATGTTCTCATCACCGATCTCCTTACGGGCATTTTGCACACGAACAGACTTTTGCCAACCACTTCCGGCATCGGCAGCATAGAGCCGAACATAATAAACAGCAATGGGAGGTGGATTTGAAGCAGTATCTCGACCTGATGCGTCATGTACGTGATCACGGCGCACAGAAAGGTGACCGCACTGGCACTGGAACGCGCTCTGTGTTCGGTTATCAGATGCGCTTCGATCTATCGGAAGGGTTTCCACTGGTTACAACCAAGAAGGTGCATTTGAAATCCATCATCCACGAATTATTGTGGTTTCTGAAGGGTGATACGAATACCCGGTATCTTACTGACCATGGTGTGACCATCTGGAATGAGTGGGCCACGGAGGATGGTGATCTCGGCCCGGTCTACGGTTATCAGTGGCGTAACTGGCCGGTGCCCGGTGACGGGTCCGTTGACCAGATTTCCGCCCTGATTGAGCAAATAAAGTCCAAACCTGATTCCCGCAGGCTGATTGTGTCGGCATGGAATGTGGCTGATCTTCCCGATGAATCCATTTCCCCGCAGAACAATGTCGCAAACGGAAAGATGGCGCTGGCGCCCTGCCATGCCTTTTTCCAGTTCTATGTTACCGATGGCAAACTCTCCTGCCAGCTCTATCAGAGGAGTGCAGACATCTTCCTCGGCGTGCCGTTCAATATCGCTTCCTATGCCCTGCTGACCATAATGGTGGCGCAAGTTTGCGATTTACAACCGGGAGGTTTCGTTCATACCTTCGGTGATGCACACTTGTATTCCAACCATATGGAACAGGTTGAAATACAACTGGCGCGCGAGCCTTATCACTTGCCGGAAATAAAGCTGAATCCAGATGTGAAAAGTATTTCCAATTTTACCTATAATGATTTCCAACTGACGGATTACGAATGCCATCCCGGCATTCGCGCACCGATTGCGATATAAGAAATGAAGATTGCACCCTCCTTAATGTCTGTACAGGATATAAAGCTAACCCGGATTTTTCATGAGTCCACGCAAGCAGAGGTAATTGGGAAGCTTTCT
>CAZEMN010000106.1:0-6409 GCA_964513335.1 uncultured Zetaproteobacteria bacterium
TGTACGCCGATGGGTGCGCGGCTGTTGCGTGACTGGCTGGACCGGCCCCTCAACGATATTGCCATGATTGACGCGCGTCAGGATGCCGTGCAGAGCCTGCTGGATGATAGTGAAACGCTGGATGAACTCCGAAAACAACTTGCGGGCATTCGGGATATGGAACGGATGCTGACGCGCGTGGTACTGGACCGTGCATCGCCACGCGATTATCGGGGTCTGGCCGGATCGCTGCTCGCGCTTCCCTCTATATCGGAGATGCTGGGTGATCGCTCGGGATTGTTCGCAGGCATCCGCGTTGCACTAACGGGGCTTGACCAACTGGCGGATACACTGGATACGGCGGTTGCGGAACCGCCGCCCGCGCACACCCGTGATGGCGGCGTGATTAAGCCGGGGTTTGATGCGGAACTGGACAGATTGCGTGATCTGGCACGTGGGGCAGATGACTGGTTAAGCGAGTTCGAGGCGCGTGAGCGTAGTGCGACTGGTATCGCCAAGTTGCGCGTGAAATATAATAAAGTCTTCGGTTACTTCATCGAGATGCCGAAAAGTATGGCGGAGAAAGCGCCGGCACATTATGTGCGCAAGCAGACGCTGGTGAACGCCGAACGCTTTATTACCGATGAATTGCATCAGCATGAAGAGGAAGTCCTGCGCGCCAAAGAGACGGCGCTGGAAAAGGAATGGGCGCTGATTGAGGGGTTGAGAAGGGATGTGGCTGGCCGTGCGCATGATATTCAGGCGGCGGCGGCAGCGGTGGCGAGACTGGATGTGCTGACCTGCTTTGCCAAACTTGCGGCCGAATATCGTTATGTACGTCCGGAAATTCATGGCGGGCGTAGTCTTAAAATTTCCGGCGGGCGGCACCCACAGGTGGAACAGTGCCTGGATGCGGGGAGCTTCGTGGCGAACGATACGCACATGCATGCCATGCGCCGCCGTTTCATGCTGTTGACGGGGCCGAATATGGGCGGCAAATCTACCTATATGCGGCAGGTGGCATGGATTGTGTGGCTGGCGCATACGGGTTGTTTCGTGCCTGCGGATTCCGCACGGATTCCATTGACCCGCCGTATCTTCACCCGCATTGGCGCGGGTGATGAACTGGCGGCCGGGCGTTCCACCTTCATGGTGGAGATGATGGAAACCGCGCTTATTCTTAACCAGCTTATGCCGCGTTCACTGGTGATTATTGATGAAATCGGACGCGGAACCAGCACATGGGACGGTTTGGCGATTGCCTGGGCCGTAGCCGAACAACTCATGAACAGTGATGATGTGCTGACATTATTTGCTACGCATTACCATGAACTGACATCCCTGCCGGATGAATGTTCGCAAGCCTTTAACGCCTCGGTGATGGTGCGCGAGCATCGTGGCGAAGTTATTTTTCTGCACCGGGTAGAGGAAAATGCCGCAGATCGCTCCTATGGCATTGCCGTGGCCAAACTGGCCGGATTGCCGCCCGATGTGGTGAAACGTGCGCGTGAACATCTGTTTCGGCTGGAACACGAAGCAGAATTGGCTGCGGAATCCGGTAAGCCGCAACTGGGGTTGTTTATTGAGGCAGAGCGTAAGGACAAGGAAGAACGGGAACGATTCCTGCGGGAATTGTCCGAACGGTTGTCCTCGCTTGATGTGGAAACGATGCGTCCTGTCGATGCCTTGAATGTGCTCAATGAGATGGTGGTGATGTACAAGGACAGAGGCCGCAATGGTCAATAGTGTTCCGGACAAGGCGGCAGATTCCGGTGCATACGGCACGAAGCTGGATGCCCTCTATGCCGGACTCAATGCCATGTTTGATGCGGGAGAACATGGTGATGCGATGGTGCGCCGGATGTGTACCGGTGTGGATGCGTTGATTGTTGAAATGTGGCGGGATGTGGCGGGATCGGGCGCGGATGATGTCGATTTGCTGGCCGTAGGTGGCTATGGGCGCGGAGAGTTGTGCCCGAAATCCGATTGGGATCTGTGGTTTCTTCTGAAGAACGAAGCCGCACCTCATGTGAATGCAGCCATTGAACGCTTTGTTTATGCGATTTGGGATATGAATGTGAAACTGGGCCATGCGGTGCGCACCGTGGATGAAACCATGACGTATGTACGCGAGGACTGGAAAACGGCCACCGCAGGACTGGAATCGCGTTTGCTCAATGGCAAAGGCATCGCTTATGCAACGCTACAAAAAAAGATTGATGCGTTTTTCTCGCGTAAACGCAAAGCTTTCGTTGAGGCCAAGCTGGAGGAAATGGAACTCCGGCATGCGAGCACGGGCGGTACGGCTTTTCTGATGGAACCGGATATCAAGGAATGCAAGGGGGGGCTGCGCGATGTCCAGACGGTATTCTGGCTGGCCAAGGTTTGGCACAGAAGCAAGGAAATTGCTGACCTTGTCCGGGATGGAATTATTTCTGAAACGGAATACCGGCATTTAATGCAGGCTCAGGATTTTCTCTGGCGTTGCCGCACCGGGCTGCACCTGCAAACAGGACGTGCGGTGGACCGGCTTGATTTTGAGCAGCAGATGCAGCTTGCGGAGCGTATGGGATATACGGGCAAAGCACACCAGCCTGTTGCGGAAGCCTTTATGAAGGATTATTTCCGGCATGCCGGACGTATTTCCCGTGTTTCCGGTCTGTTGACCATGCATTTTCAGGAAGAATTACACCCCCAATGGTTGACGCGCCGCAAGGATATTGGCGATGGATTTACGCTTGAGGGGAAATGGCTTGGGGTGCGTGACGGGAACATATTCGATGAAGACCCGCTTCGATTGCTGCGTATTTTCCACGCTGCCCAGACGGGGCATCGGCGGCTTTCAAGCGAAGCGCTGCGTCTGGTGCGCGAGCATGTGCTGATGATCGATGATGAATTTCGTGCCAATCCGGATGCATGCCGCATGTTTCTCCAGATATTGAGCGATCGGCGTAATGTTGCCGCTGCACTCAAACAAATGAATGATACGGGCGTTCTGGGACGTTTTATCCCTGAGTTCCGGCATGCGGTTGGCTTGGGTCAGTTTAATAATTATCATGCTTATACGGTCGATGAACATACCATACGCGCAGTGGGTGAGGCGCGGAATATGGTGCATCGTGAACGGACGGTGCGTTTGGCATTGGCGGTGGATGTGTTCAGGAAGATTGAGCGGCCGGAACTGCTGTATCTGGCCCTTTTGTTTCATGATATTGCCAAGGGATTGCCTGGCGATCATTCTGAATTGGGCGAGGTATGCGCCGTAAAGGTTTGCCGCCGGCTGGGGTTGAATCAGGACGCAACGAATCTTGTTGCATGGCTGGTGCGCAATCATTTGCTTATGGCAATGACATCGCAACGCTCGGATTTATCCGACTCGGCGGTTATTAAACAATTTGCCGGACAAATGGGCGATGTGGAACGGCTTCGTTATCTCTTGTTGCTCAGTGTTGCCGATATTGCCGCCGTCGGCCCCGGCATATGGACGAATTGGAAGGGAACATTGCTACGTGACATGTTTCTGGCGACGGAGCGTTACCTGATGAGTGAGGAGGATGCGAGTGTAAGCACGCAGGATCGCGTTCGGATACGCATTGAGAGTACGTTGAAGAAGGCGGAGGGTAGCGAGCGCGAGACATTGCTGGAGATGTTAAATCAATTGCCATGGCGGGCTGTTCTGGGGCTTCCGCCCAGACATCTGCTGCGTGTCGGACGTATGATGACAGGGGTGGAAGGAGATTTTGGCATTGATATTCTGGTAGACGAAGATCGGGGCGAGAGCCTGATCATAGTGTTGGCGGCGGACCGCCGGGGATTGTTTGCTGATATCGCTGCCGCGATGGCTTCCGGGCATATCGATATTCTGGCTGCTCAGGCTTATGCCTTGAAGAACAGGAGGGTGCTGGATGTATTTCACATTCAGGGCCATGATGGAAAACTGTTGACCGAACAAAGTGATGTATCAAGGCTGGAGCAGCGTATTGAACAGGCAGTCAACGGCCATCTCGTTTCGAGAACCCCGAAACGGAAATTACATGTGTTGATGCAGCAGGTGCCCGTGGAGGCGCATGCATTGCCACTGGCGTCCAGCCGCCAAACGGCCATTGAGGTGACAGCGGCAGACCGTCCGGGATTACTTAACCTGCTTGCGGGCAAGGTGGCGGATGCCGGTTTTAATGTTCGCGGCGCCAATATCAGCACCTTTGGTGAGAAGGCCGTGGATGTGTTTTTTCTGACCCGGCGGGATGGTAATGTTTTATCGGATGAGGAGACTTCCACTTTGTGTAAGCAATTGTCGGATGCCGCGCAATTGCCGGAAGAGGAGCCAAAGGGGGCATGAAAGTGTTGGAGAAACTGTTCAGCAAGAGGAATACGGGATTTGTACTGGCATTGGGCGGTGGCGGCGGGCGGGGGTTGGCGCATCTGGGGGTGTTGGATGTGCTGGAATCCCATGGTCTGAAACCGGATGCTATCGTGGGCAGTAGTATCGGTTCGTTGTTTGGCGCTATGTACGCGCTGGATCCGGATGCCAAGGTATGTATTGAACGGGCCAAGGATTGTCTGGAATCAGAGTTATTCAACAGTCTGGATTTGCCCGTTCTGGATGGTGCGGAGGTGGAGGATCAGAGCTGGTTGTCACGGTTGACTGCTGCGGCGCGGCAATCCATTCTGTTCACGCGTGCGGCGACCGGTATTGCGGTGACCGATGTCAACAAGTTGATTGAGATTGTCCATGAGTTTTGTCAGGGCAAGTCATTCGATGACCTGAAGATTCCCATACATATTATGGCAGTGAAATTTCCGTCAGGGGAATGTCAGATGTTTTCTCCCGATATTGATGTCACGCTGGCCTGCGCCATTGCGGCAAGTATGGCTATTCCCGGCGTATTTAATCCTGTAACGATTCATGAGGAGCGATTTGTTGATGGCAGCCTGGCCTCGGAATTGCCCGCCAAGGAAGCCAAAATGATGTCCGGTCCGGATCAGTTTGTTGTCGCCGTTAATGTTGGTTCGCGCCCCAGTCCCGATGAAGAGCCAAAAAATGTGATTGGCATGGTGGACTGGGCCACGCGTATCAAGTCGTTGTATTTGCGGCAATATAAGAAAGCGTATGCCGATGTGCTGATCGAACCATTGGTCGGGTTTACGCAATGGCATGATTTTTCCAATCCGGAGCAGGAAATTGAAAGAGGCAGGCAGGCGGCATTGGAACAACTGCCGGAGATTATGAAAAAATTGGGGCGTTGAATATTAGGGCCTGTTAACATTAATTATGAACGAGGCGCTGCTGTCCCAAATGAGGGCAGTCAAGGCGCGAGGAGAGAAGTTTGGTAAATCCAAATGAACGACGAGTAACGCCGAATGACCTCGTCGCCACGGTCATAATTAATGTTAACAGGCCCTAATCCCCAGATGTTTTATGCTCCCGAACAGATATTAAGCATATTGGGTTCAATCCTGATTCTGCTTGCTTATTTTCTCACAGTCGCCAAACCGGAGAAAAAAAGACTGTATTTCTCCATCAGTTTCTTCGGCGGAGGCGCATTGCTGGTGGTCGCCGTTATTTACCGGAATCCGGGTTTAATTATGCTTGAGGTCGCGTGGATGGTAATTAATGCATGGGGCCTGTGGAAAGTGTTGCGGAAAACGTTTCATGCAGCAGCCTGATCGCGCTGTCATTCTGGCTGCCGGACTCGGCACGCGGTTAAAATGGTTGACTCACGATCAGCCCAAGGCACTGATTGATGTGGCGGGAGCGCCAGCCATTGTGCATGTCATTCGCCGGCTCGCCACGCAGGGGATACGCTATATTGCAGTTAATACACATCACCATGCGGATCAACTAATCAAGGCGCTGGGTGATGGTTCGCGGCTAGGTGTGCAGCTGTATTTCAGCCGTGAGAAAAAACTGCTTGATTCCGGCGGTGGTGTGCGTCAGGCACTTGATTTGTTGCCGGGCGAGGGGTTGCTGGCCGTACATAATGCCGATGTATTGGCCGATATAGATGTGCAGGCGTTGGCAAGGGTATGCCCCGAAGGCGGTGCTTGTCTTTCTCTGGTTCCCAATCCCGCACATCACCCCACAGGAGACTTTAGTCTGCGCGATGGCTTGATTTCGATTTCGCTGGATGGCGGTCCGCGTTATACCTTTGCCGGCATATCGGTATGGGAACAGGGTGTGTTTGATGCGTGGGTTTCCGGACAGTCTTTTCCGTTAATTGAGGCTATTCAACACCTTGCCGATGAAAACTGTTGCGCAGGTGTTTTGCACGACGGATCATGGTTTGACATAGGGCGGCCGCGTGATTTGATGCAGGCGAGAAGGCGGGCTAGGGCCTGTTCACATAAAATCCAAGCGCATGGCCTCATTTCGGACGCAGCCCTGCGGGACGGGCCATTTTTGGCCGCTCCAGCGTTATTTCTCGCTGGT
>CAZEMN010000107.1:0-6326 GCA_964513335.1 uncultured Zetaproteobacteria bacterium
TAGTACGCCGGTTCCGGGTAAAGATAGTCAATACCGCAAGGAAGGGTTTCAAACCAGTCGAGAAATTGCCGCACTTCATCACCCCGGAATATCTGACCATGTTGCGGTAGCATGGCTGTGATGGGGAGGAGCGACACCTTTTTGACGAATTCTGCTGCTGCTCGCGTGCTTCCCATATAGCGTTGATGGAAACCTTGCATCCGCTCAATCTGTTGTTGCCAGTCGTCGATGAACAGTCTGAACATTTCATCCTGAGAGATAGCCGCTCCGATATCACCGGAGAAAAGGAAGCCACTGACGGAATCAAATACCACCATGTTGCCGGGAGAGTGCAGATAGGGGGCTGAAATACACTGGAGATGGCTTCCGCTTTGTAGTGACAGCGTTCTGCCTTCGTCAGTCATTTCTGTAAAATTGATATTGTAGGCCATGTAATGCGGCAAGAAACGTTCCCATAAATGGGGGCAGACAACGTTTATATCCGGATTGAATTGTAGCCAGGAGGGCAGGGATGCGCACACATCCGGATCCTGGTGGCTTAAAAGCAGATGCGTGATGTTGTAGGCGGAAAATACCTCTTCCACTTTATCTGCAACCGGCCGGAAATGCGATAATCCTCCCGGCTCCAGGATAAATCCTTCATCACCATCGACCATCAGATAGGTATTGCAGGGGATTTCCTCATCCACATCCGGGGCGCCTATCCAGTAGATGCTATGATCGTCGGATTGATACAAAAGAATCACATCCTCTGCGTTTAATGCTTTATTATCCAGAGATGTCAGAAGGTTTTCATGCATGGCGTCCCCCGGGAATGCTGAATTCTGTGCGTAGCTATAAACAGAAAGCATGTTTAATGCCGGATTTGCCAATTGATTTTCGCACCCATCCGTGATTACAGGTCTTAATACATCACACAGCAGTATGATATGGCAAACAAATAAGCCGTTATTTGACACCTATATTATGGGAGCGTCAAAGAACCAACACATGCTATTCAAGGGTGTGGCTGGAAGGTTATAAAGAACAGGGACCCCGTTTTTCGTTACTCGTCATCAGTAAACAAATCAATCTCATCGGATTGATCCTGGCCGCAATAGGGGCAGAAACTGAATTCCGAGGAAACGGGCTTTTCACACTCAAAACATTTATTGGTCATATTCACCATGCGGCCAACCCTTACCGCAATCACCGCTGTCATCATGGCGACCACACAGACGCCAATAAGAATGAGTGCGCCGCCCAAAGCCATGCCTGCAGCAGTATGCGGTACAAGATCACCATAGCCTACGGTGCTCATGGTAACCAGACTCCACCATGTACCGACAAAGGCATTTCTAAAAGTCTCGGGCTCAATCATGTAGGCCAGATTGCCGGAAAATACCGAGACTGCCGCAATGGTTGCCAACACAGCGAGAATCATGTTCATGGCTCCGGATACAGATCGCAGAAGCGTGGCCAATACAGGAAAATATGATGCAAGGTTCAGAATCCGGAACAATCTGCACAACCGCATAATCGCTGATCCCGGATTACCGAACGCAAGTGGCAGCACGGTCAAAAAATCAATAATCCCATAAAACCCGAACATATATTTCAAGCGGCCTTTGGCGGCGTAGATACGCAACAAATATTCGAACAGGAATATATATAAAATGAACATCTGAAAGGAGAATATCTTCTCTCCCCATTCATGATGAATATCCGGCAGGGTATTGAACATGGAAAACAATACGCTTGTGATAATCATGGCCAGAATACTGTAATTTGTCACCTTGCCGCCGTGTGAATTCATATTAAACAGATAGCGATGCAGAAGCTCCTTGATATCTCTGGATTGACGGGCAGTTGCATCGGATGAAGCCTGTTCCGCAACGGCTGCTTGCTGCATGGCTTCCATGGACATAGTGGCTGCATCTCCACCATCAGCTGCCGCCTGCTCCTCCAGAGCCTCCCTTTGCATTTTCTCCATAGGGGTCTCGGTTTCATGGATTGTATCAGCCGCCGCCTGTTCTGCGGCAGCCTCTTGTTGCATCATTTCCATCATTTCGGCTTTGCTGGTCATGAATATACCTCTGACATCTGTTATTTACCGGTAAATTCCATAAAGCCTCCATATATGGGATCCCCGGAAATGTTGAATTCTGTGCATAATCAAACGGAAAGCATGTTTCGTGCCGAATTTACCAATTGAGCTATATACAGATTTTCAGATTCAATATCCGAGTGATGATGCCTGCTTTGCCAATTCCTCATAAACAGGATAAATCAACGGCTGGCCGATGAGCCAGTTCAAGAGCGGTGTGATACTCAGGATGACGAGCGTGATCACGGTCAGATGCGGGATAACAGGCAGGCGAATATACCGTTGCACAATTTTCCCCATCAGCAATTCGGGCAGTGGCAGCAGGTGAACCATGACGACGCACAGGTTGAAATACATCAGCACCTTGGCCCACCATTGATGCAGGGGTGGAACCCCGGCTGGCGGCTGTTTAGCCAGTGCCCATGTATAAAGTGCGAAGCCGAGTAGCATCAGCAACAGGTGTGTGGAAAAACGTGCAACCGTAGCCTTCAAAGTGGAGTGAACGGGCTTGCCGAGGGCAAGGATAACCGGTTGATGTACGGCGATGGCAATCAGGGGCAGCACCCATGCCGTGTATGTGTTCAGGGCGTGGAATGGATTGGCAGGTGGTTCCGATTTTATCAGGTGGCGTTCAATCCAGCCTGCCACAGTCAGTGATATCACAACGGGCAGCGAGTAGAGTATGATCTGCCGGATCACATATTCCAGCCATCCTTCCATTATGTGAGATGATTGTGAATGCGCTGCACGCCTTCACGCAGGTTTTCCAGGCTGGTGGCATAGGAGAACCGGAGATGTTCGGATGCACGGTAGCTGCCGAAATCCTCGCCTGGTGTGATGGCCACGCCTGCTTTTTCCAGCAAATCCCAGCAGAAAGCGCGTGAATCATCCGTCAGTTTTTCCACATTGGCGTAGATATAGAATGCACCCTGCGGCTCCACCACGATGTCGAAACCAAGTTCGGGCAGTTCCGCAAGCAGATACCTTCGACGTTCATCGTAAGCGCTGCGCATGGCATCGACCTCATCCTGCGCATCCAGTGCGGCGATGGCAGCAAACTGTGACAAGGTGGGCGCGGCAATAAAGATATTCTGCATCACCCGCCGGGCCGGGTCGATTAAATCCTCGGGGACGATAATCCACCCAATGCGCCAGCCGGTCATGGCCCAGCGCTTGGAAAAACCGTTAACGACGATGGCCCGGTCATCGAACGCTAGGGCGCATGCAGCTTTTATGCCGTACGTCAGCCCGTGATAAATCTCGTCGCTGATTAGATAGCCGTTTTTCCTGCGGCAGGCTGCGGCGATGGCCGCCAACTCCGTTTCTTCAATCAATGTGCCGGTAGGGTTTGCAGGATTAATCACCACGGCAGCGCGCGTCCCGTCACGCCATTCGTGCTCGACGGCTTTGGCGGAAAGGTGGTAGCGCGTTTCAGGTCCAACCGGCACGTTAATAGGTTCGCCGCCAGCCAGCCGGATGAAGTTTCTTTGGCATGGATAACCGGGATCGGGCAGCAGTACGGATTCTCCAGCTTCCAGCAGCACGGCATAAATCAGATTGAATGCACCGGAGGTGCCGGGTGTAATCAGGATGCGCTCGGGCGCTATCTGTACGCCATATTCGCTTGTATACCAGTGGTTCAACGCCTGTTGTAATTCGGGTGCACCTGTCGAGGGCGTATAGAAATTCTCTCCGGTATCGAGGCGCTTTCTGGCGGCTTCAATCACCGGAGGCGGCGTAGGAAAATCCGGCTCGCCGATTTCCATGTGAATAATGCGGCGCCCTTCGGCTTCCAGTTCCCTGGCGCGTTCCAGCAATTGCATCACGCGGAAGGGTTCAATCTGATCAATACGGCGCATGCGTGCACTCTAAACAAAATAACCTTTGATGAAATCGTAAAAAGACCTTTCATGGCACGTTGATGACTTTTTACCAACGCATCGACTATGATTGCCGCATGGGAATGCCATGTTCGATGCACGATCTGTTTGAAGCAGCGGCAACGCGTGGCGAGCTGTGCCGCATTGTGTATAAGGATACCTTCGGCGAGCATCATGCCGTAAACGCTATCCCGAAGGACTGGCGCATTCTGGACGGTATAGAATGGGGCTTTTTTGAGTCCGAGGCGGGCGAATCGCTGGAAGTGAAGCTCGATGATGTAGTAGCGATTGAAGCGCTAGCCTGATGCTCTGGATCAAATCATTTCATATCATCGCCATGGTTTCATGGTTCGCCGGCCTGTTTTATCTGCCGCGCATCTTCGTCTATCACGCCGGACATAACGATGGACCGGTGCATGAGCAGTTATGTGTGATGGAGCGCAAGCTGTACCGTTTTATCATGTGGCCGGCCATGGTGGTTACGATTGCACTGGGTATCGCGCTGGCCTGGATACAATGGGATGGCATATCCGGTGAAATATGGTTCTGGCTGAAGATGGTGCTGGTCGTGGTATTGTTAGCTTTTCATATTCATAACGGCATGGTCGTCAAAACCTTCGCGGCAGGCACCAATACCCGCCCGCACACCTTTTACCGCAAATACAATGAAATTCCGACGCTGATTCTGATTGCGATAGTGATTCTGGTGGTAGTAAAACCTTTCTGAGGTCGTGAACAACTTCAGGATATTGTACCGCTACTTCGTTTGCCCGCCTTCCTGTAAACCGAATCCTTGTCCCGCTTGCCAACCGCAATGACCAGCACATACACCTCTCGATCCACGACCTCGTAAACCAGACGATAGCCGCTACTGCGCAGTTTGATTTTGTAGTGATTTTTGAACCCGCGAAGACGGCTTCCCTCAACATGTGGATATTTCAGCCTTTCAAGGAGTTTCTTCTTCATCTGCTTTTGAATTGCCCGATCAAGTTTTTTCCACTCTTTCAGGGCTGTGGGAAGAAACATCAGCGCATATTTATAACTCATCTGGATCGACTGAAATGGCCTCGATCTTCTCGTGCTGCCGCCCACGGACTATCAGACCCAATTGATGATCCTCAAGCTGACCAATGAGTTTTTCGTATGTTCCTGCCGGGACGAGATAGGCCGTAGGCGTGTTGTGATTCAGTATGGCAATCGGTTCACCCTCCGACTGCTCAATCAGGGCGCTAGGATTCCGCTTTAATTCGGAAATGCTGGCGGATATTGATGATAAAATAGCTTTCATATGTACTCCTAGTCTTTTTTATGAGCTTATTTTAGGCCATGTTTATGACTAGATCAAGACAGGATATCATAGCCGGATTGGCGTGTATGTCACCGAAGTTCAACAGGCATAATTTCAGCCTCTTATTTTAAGTAGAACACGAGGGGAACCCGCGAATCAAGACCCCTGCGATGTGTTCCTTGTTTTATTAGGAGTTGTTCTTGCGGCTTGCAAATGCCCCGATCTTGTATGACAGTTGATTAACCACGGAGAGGGTGAGTTAATGCACGAAGACCATGCGGCCCTTTTTTGCGGGAGGTGATATGGACTTCAAACAAATAATTGGGAAACCGATTAAGTTAAAGTTGAAAACTGGGCAAATTCTTAACGGGTTTGTACAGAATCCCCCCGATAAGTCACTGTTCCAAAGAGCAGTTCCACTCCTTACTTTTGAAAAAATGCAGCAGGCTCGAGAATGTTTTGGCAATCAGATTCATCAAACTGAACTTCGAGGAGAGGATGTCACAAAGTATATTGATTTCATTGATATTTCCCTTATTGAGAGTTTTGAAATTATTGAATCTACAATAAAGAATTTTCATCTTGTAACGGAGGGTGGAAAAAAAATTAACTTTGCTGAGTTTCAAATGATAGCTACAGTTCCTGTAAGACCGGGATGGTTAAAAATTGAATACAAACTCCCATGGAGTAGTAAGTTTTTTGATTTAGGCGAATTAGAAATCAGAGATGGTGTGATTCAAGTGCCCGTAACTATG
Organism: uncultured Zetaproteobacteria bacterium; assembly: GCA_964513335.1. Classification (GTDB taxonomy): domain Bacteria; phylum Pseudomonadota; class Zetaproteobacteria; order Mariprofundales; family Mariprofundaceae; genus JAUZQZ01. The sequence goes on from CAZEMN010000107.1 coordinate 6,010, forward strand.
GCATTTATCTCATACGCTCGAGAAGATAAAGATAAAGTAAAGTCCATATCAATGACTTTAAACGACTATGGAATTTTAACTTGGCATGACGATAAAATGCTTCTGCCTGGCGATGATTGGCAACATCGAATCGAACAAGCAATTGAGGAGGCGGACTATTTTCTTTTGTTTTTATCAAGCCAAACAATTGATCGAGTAGGGTATAAGAACCGCGAGCTTAATCTTGCATTGTATCAACAGTCACTGCGACCTGCTGGTAAGCGTTTCATAATTCCAATTCTACTAGATGAATGCCAGCCACCTCATAATTTATCTAG
>CAZEMN010000108.1:0-6266 GCA_964513335.1 uncultured Zetaproteobacteria bacterium
GCGTTATTTCTCGCTGATGTGCATTCAGCACATTGCACTCGAAATGCCTTGCAGCGTCCAAAAAATGACCACGTCGCTACGTTTGGCTTTTATGTGAACAGGCCCTAAAAACCATGCAGGTTAAACTGATTGCCCACCGCGGTTATGCGGCCCGCTTTCCGGAAAACACACTCATCGGTATAGAAGCGGCTATCAAGGCTGGTGCGGAATTCGTGGAAGTGGATGTACAACTGGCGGCAGATGGCACGCCGATGCTGTTTCATGACCGGACACTGGACCGCATGTGCGGCGTGAATGGCGCTATTGCCGATTACTCTCCGCAACAGCTCTCCCGCCTCGAAGCCTCGGAGCCAGGTCGCTTTGGCGAAACTTTCGCCGGGACACCCATCGCCACGCTTGAAGCGTTGGCCGGACTGATACGCCAGCATCCACGGGTGCATTTCTTCATCGAACTGAAATGCGAGAGCATCGAACGCTTCAACAGCCCAATGGTACTGGAACACACGCAACTGGGGCTTACGGGACTTGAAGAAATGTGTACGTTGATTTCCTTTTCCGTCGAAGCCATTGGGCTGGCGAAGGCGCGGGGACTCAGCACCGGTCTGATCCTTGAAAACTGGACTCAGGGGCAGAGCCTGCATACGCCGCCGGAATATCTGTTCTGCAATATCAGGCATCTGCCCACATCCGGACGCCTGCATATCCCCGGGACCAAACTTGCCATCTATGAAGTTGCTGACGCGGAGCTGACAGCTCGGCTGACAGCACGCGGCGTGGATTTCGTGGAAACTTTTTCCATCGGAGAAATGCGGGCAGCGCTGTCAAAATTCTGAAACTCCCCGTTCCCTGACAGATTCTTTTTACAGACTGCTTTCCATCACTGCCTTCCACCGTACGTACCGGTCTGTTAATCCGGCATCGACCTGCGGCCGGAATACATCATCGGGCTCCGGTGCCTGCCAATCGTCAGGACATCCGGCCAGCAGGAAGGCGCAGCCGCGCGCCGTCGCTTCGGATTGGGCAGGCCGAATTACTGGAATATCCGCCAGATTAGTCAGCCTCTGGCAAAAACCGTCCAGTTGGGCCAGGCCGCCACCCATGTGTATCGCTGCAGGTGCTGACACATACGCTGCCATACCTTCCAAGTTAATCTGCAACAGAAACACGATGCTTTCGACCACGGCCACCGCCTGTTGCCACACCTCACCTTCGCCCACAAAGCGGCTGTTGAACACCGGGTTCCAGAACGGCGAACCAAGCCCCGAAACACCATTCAAAAACAGGGGAACATCCCCCTCGTGCTGCAACCATCCAGGTAGCCCTTCCTCCACACAGGAAATGGAGTTTTCCTGCTTAAACCATTCCAGCGCGCTTCCGGCACCGTTAACCGTGCCCTCCAGTGAATACAACACGATATGCTCATCCTGATAGGCTACGCCCGTCAGAAAACGCTTCATATTCTCCGGCTCTTTTTGCATGACACGTTGCACAAATGCGCCTGTTCCCGCATTGATGTATGCTATATCGCTTCGCGGTAGCCCTGCCGCGAATAATGAGGCGGGTAAGTCGCCCATCACCACCTGCATGGGGATTTTTCGCCCTGAAATATCAAGATGGCCGAAATCATGCCGGTTTGGCACGCATTGCGGTAACGATTGCCGGGAAAGCGTAAACATTTCAAGCAGATGCACATCCCAGTCCATCGCATGCATATTCCACAGCAGCGTGCGGGATGCATTGCCCGGGTCCACCAGCAAAGGCCGTTCGGTCAACAGGCGGAAAAGCAGAAAGCTGGCCAGCGGCCCCCATGCCAGTTCACCATCTCGAAGCGCCTGTTGCACAACCGGCAAATGATTCAAGCACCAGTGTAGCTTGCTTGTGCCATAATGCGCCGAGGGGAACAGGCCCGTCCTCACATGGATGTCATCCCGGTATTGGGAGAAGCCGCTCATCCATGCCGCTTCCCGCACATCCTGCCAACTGATGACGGGTGAAAGTACCCGTCCTGTATTCCTGTTCCAGCAGACAATGCTGGATCGCTGAGTCGCCAGTCCTGCCCCCGCAACTCTGTAGCCTGCCACGGTAGCGCTCATAGCCTCGCGCAGCGATTCAAGCACTTCTTCAGGATCATGCTCCACCATGCCTGATTGTGGATACTGTGTGGCAATAGCGCGTACTTCAGCGGATATGACATATCCCATATGATCGAACAGCATGGTGCGGCTGGCATGACTGCCCTGATCCAGCACCAGGTAAAGAGGTTTGTTAGATACCATCATGGGTATTCTAGCCGGATTTTGCATCTATGCGGGATATTCGTTTAAACTGGAGTTTATGCTGGCGAACAGAAATAGATTGAATCAACAGGAGGGCATCATGCACGTCACCCTTGTTTACGTTCAGGTCAAAAAAGAACACGTTGCTGATTTCGTTGCGGCCACACGCAACAATCATGAAGCTTCAGTAAAAGAGGCTGCCAATTACAGGTTCGATGTGCTGCAATCAGCGGATGATCCCTGTGCATTCATCCTCTACGAGGCCTATGAAAACGCCGAGGGCGCCGCAGCGCATAAACAGACCGGACATTATATGACATGGCGTGAAACGGTAGCCGACTGGATGGCCGAGCCACGACGTGGCGTATCCTTCAACGGCCTGATGCCTCAATGAAATTTAACAGGTTCCGGAAACGCCCGGTCTGGTTCCCTGAGTCAGATCATTCGCCTCTGCAATACATCGTGCTGGCGACAACCAGCGCTTTTATTTGCCTGTCCACCATTGTGCTGGTTTGCCGTTATTTTCTGCCCGGCATCGGCGCACCGATACTTGCGGCGTCTATGGGTGCGGCTGCCGTACTCATGTTTACCGCACCGGCCAGTTCCATGGCCCGGAACTGGTCATTTATCGCTGGCAATCTCGTTTCGGCATTGATTGGCGTAACCGTCTTCCAATGGGCGGGCGATGCCTTCTGGGCCGGAGCGCTGGCAGTTGCGGCATCCATTTTTGTGATGCACTTCCTGCGTTGCCAGCATCCGCCCGGCGGTGCAACGGCGCTGGTGGCTGTCATCGGTGGCGCACAGGTGCATCAACTGGGCTATTTGTACGTTCTAGCGCCCATCGGCATCAATGTGCTTATTTTTGAGTTGTTTGTTCTGGCCAACCGCCGACTCCTGCAACTTAAGGAAACGTCCGCGAACACAATGCGGGAATAGCGGTTCGCAGCAGTTCTTGCATGCAATAAAAGGGATAAGTGAACCGTCTCCATCTCCACTATCCTTACATGGTTTTATCAATCGGACAGCCGTGAACCTTTGCTGTATTGTTCTACGGTAGGAGTATATGTGATAACAATCAGGCAGAAGCAACCAAGCCAACAGGAACCCGTGAACAGCCCCCGGCAGTTCCATGTGGTTCTGATCAAACCATCTCATTACGATGATGACGGCTATGTAATCCAGTGGCTGCGCTCCGCTGTCCCGTCAAACACCCTGGCGGTGCTCTACGGCCTGTCCAAGGATATGACCAGTCGCAAGGTGCTGGGCGAGGACGTAGAAATCGTCACCGGCGCCTTTGATGAAACCAACACCCGTATTCCCATCAAGAAGATCATCAAACAGATCAAGTCGGCCGGAGCGGGTGGTTTTATCGGTTTTGTCGGCGTCCAGTCCAACCAGTTTCCCCGCACCATGGACATGGCTGCACGTTTCCGTGAGGCCGGTATCCAGGTATGCATTGGCGGTTTCCATATCAGCGGCTGCCTAGCCATGCTTCCCAAGCTGCCGGATGACATTCAAATGGCCCAAGATATGGGCATTTCCCTTTTTGCCGGCGAGGCTGAAGGCCGGATTGAGGAAGTGTTCAGGGATGCCTATGCGGGGCAAATGAAGCCCCTTTATAATTATATGAGCGAGCTGCCTGCCATTGAGTCGCAGGTCACGCCGTTCCTTCCCGCCAAGATACTGCGGCGTTCCATAGGCTCCTATACCACATTTGATGCCGGTCGTGGCTGCCCCTTCCTGTGCAGCTTCTGTACCATCATCAATGTTCAGGGGCGCAAGTCGCGCCGCCGTTCGGCTGACGACGTAGAACATATCATACGGGAAAATGCCACTCAGGGTATCTCACGGTTCTTCATTACCGATGACAACTTTGCCCGCAACAGAGACTGGGAAGCGATCTTCGACCGCCTGATCATGCTGCGTGAGCAGGAAGGCATAAAAATGAACCTTACGATCCAGGTTGATACCATGTGTCATCGTATTCCACGCTTTATCGAAAAAGCCGGACAAGCCAATGTAGTCAGCGTGTTCATCGGCCTGGAAAGCATCAATCCGGATAGCCTGAAAGCCACGGGGAAAAAACAGAACAAAATCACGGAATACCGCAGGATGTTACAGGCCTGGCGCGGTGTCGGCACCATGACCTGTGCCGGTTATATTCTCGGCTTTCCAACTGATACCCCCGAATCAATCGTACGCGATATCAAAACTATTAAGCACGAATTGCCGGTCGATCTTCTCGAGTTTTTCATGCTTACGCCTCTGCCGGGTTCGCAGGACCACAAGGAGCTGGATGAGAAAGGGGTTTGGATGGATCCGGACATGAATAAGTACGACGTCAACCATGTCACCACCGGGCATCCCCTCATGTCCAAGGCGGATTGGGAACGGGCCTGGCAACTGGCTTGGGAGACCTATTATTCACCGGATCATATCGAAACCATTATCAAGCGTGCACGTCCCGATGATATCGGCGTAAGCAAAGTGACATTCATGTCCTGGTGGTTTTATTACTGCACAAAATATGAAAAAGTGCACCCGTTTGAAAGCGGCCTGTTCCGTCATAAATACCGCCTTGACCGCCGTTCCGGTCTGGCGATTGAGAATCCGCTTATTTTCTATCCCCGGCGATGGTGGGAATTCGTGCGCAATCATGTCGTATTGCTATCGCTACTCTTAAAATATGGCCGCATACTCAAACGAATCAAAGCCGATGCCAATGCCAGGAGTTATACAGATTTTGCCCTTACGCCGGTCACCGGGGCGGAAAATGACAATGGTAGCCTTGAACTGCTTGTACAGCGGCAGGAAGCAACTGCTATATCAGCATAAAAACCCGCCATGAGCGCATGCTTGACGGACAGTTAATCGCACAAAAAAAGGCCCCTGGAGCATACGCTCAACGATGGGTCTAAATAAGTGCATTCATGCCATTATTCAAATGGCTTGAATGACGCGTATCAGTCTGGATTTCACTTCTTCAGACAATTCCTTAATACCAGGCTTGCCCACCAGGCCGATGACCGCTGATGGATCCATACACTCAATATGAACCGCATCAGATAAATCCTGCCGCACGACAACATTACAAGGCAGCAGCAGACCAATGGAAGGTTCCACATCTATCGCCCGGCCTGCCAATTGAGGGTTGCAGGCACCCAATATCCGGTATGGGAGCATGCCTTTGCCAAGCTTCTTTTTCATCGTCGCGGCAATATCAATTTCAGTCAGTACGCCAAAACCTTCATTATTTAGTGCATGGGTCACCGCCTCAACTGCGGCATTAAAGCTCATATCAACTTTCTTACCAAATCCATAGCTGCTAAACTTGATATCCGTCGGGTTTGAATAATCTTCCGCTGGCACGCCGCCATGTTCCATGGTGTGCTGCCGTTGAACGTCTTCCACTGATCGTATGAAGTGCTTCCCTTTTGCTGCGGAAGAGATCGTAATGCCTTCCTGACTAATGCGCCTTGCACTCATAATTAACAGCACAATGGTAAGCCCGATGGCAATGGTTAAAAGTATAAGGATAGAAGTGCCGCTCATGCTTTCCCCTTTGATGGAATCTTACGCTTAAATCCTCATCAATCGCAAGCCGATTCATACCATGGTTGTAAGACTCCATGGTTCAACAGGAAAAACATGCCGGAGCGTGAGCCCTGCGTCGGAAGTTCAAATAAAAAAAGGCCCATTGGAGCATACGCTCGACAATGGACCTTTCGGGTAAAAATCCTGGCAATGACCTACTCTCCCACGGGGAACCCCGCAGTACCATCGGCGCGAAGGAGCTTAGCTTCTGAGTTCGGGATGGGATCAGGCGTTTCCTCCTTGCTATAATCACCAGGAAACTGGTTGAGGACATGAAACAATTATCCTCAATATTTGATAAATTTGATGATCCAAGGTCTTAACGTTACATGGTCAAGCCGCACGGGCAATTAGTACTGGTCAGCTCCAAGTGTTGCCACTCTTCCACACCCAGCC
>CAZEMN010000109.1:0-1277 GCA_964513335.1 uncultured Zetaproteobacteria bacterium
AGAAAGCTTCCCAATTACCTCTGCTTGCGTGGACTCATGAAAAATCCGGGCTAGGTCATTCGTCCTCCTTACGAAACCACAGGTTTACGTTCATGGCAAACGGATTTGGGATTGCTAACCCCATTGTCCGTCAATGCGCGGACGTATCAGGATGGGTGCATAGATATACAGAAATAAAGAGAAGGCCCCGATCCAGAATACTTGCGAAATTCCAATCCATAGCAGGTAGTGCCCCGCGAACGCCAATGGAAAAATAACTCGCACGAGTGCGCCGAGAAACAACATGAAGAATATCGGGCCAAGTCCGGATGGTGACTGCATGATATTTCTCCCGGTATGCCCCAGAGACACCCGCGACATCATTCCCAGCGTCATCATGCCAATACCTCCAACAGTAAACGCGTGAACTGCCAACGAGGGCGGAATACCGGCTATGAAAGCGATAAATTTTAGCCCGAAACCAAGGATGATCCATGCATAAGCAAGATATAGCACCCACAGCAATGGCTTGCTCCATATACCATGTGTATACCACCCCCAGAGCCGGATGCAGTGCAGGACAAACAATGCAGCCGCCAGCCATGCGGTCAACGCAGGGAAAGTAAAGAAAGTATCGGAGACCGCAAAAGTGAGAAACAAAAGGAATCCTGAGATATCCACCCATAAATGGTTTTTCAGGGATACGGCATAACCCACTCCCCCCTCAATGAACATCGGCATGACCCTGCGTGACAACACAAGGATCAGAGAAAGGATCATGTACAACCCAATATAAATCCCGATACGTTCTCCGCCGGAAAATATGCCGAGCAGACCAAGGGAATAAATAACATTCCCAATCAGAAGAAAATAAATCTTGGATACTACACTCATATTCTTCCATAATTTTGCCCGGACAACCGGTATCGTGAGAGCAAGTGACAGAGACGCAATGAATATATTATCCATAATTATCCCTGCAATCAGGGCATTCGGACCGGGAATCAGCGATATAATCCGTGCCAGAACCCAGAACAGAAGCAGCAATTGCAGAGGCAGGCCATGGATGGTTTGAATTCTGGTCCAGTTTCTGACAGCGGTGAGAAGAAAACCCGCCACAACCGCCAACGCATAGCCATAAATCATTTCATGTGCATGCCAGAACATGGGAGTAATACCGGATGGAAGAATCTTGATAGAAAAAGTAAGTTGCATCATCCAGATACTCATGGCTATAACCGAGAACAATGCCGCAGCTAGAAAAAACGGGCGGAATCCAAGCCGAAACAGTGCGAACG
>CAZEMN010000109.1:1377-6201 GCA_964513335.1 uncultured Zetaproteobacteria bacterium
GCCAGGCCAGCGCTAACCATGAATACGCCGCCAACACCAAATGCTCCGTACATCACACCACCGGAAACACCTCCGCAGAATGCACCGAAGAACTGGGAGGTGGAATACACACCCATGGCAGTTCCTTTTCCTGCCGCGGGGGCCATACGCGATACCAGCGATGGCAGGCTTGCTTCGAGCGCATTGAAAGCCACGAAATAGATAAACGTACCGGCCACGAGTCCGGCCATGAAATGATGTGTCGTCGCCAATAACCCTTCCGCCACAATCAGGGCAACAACACATCCCGTGAAAATCTGTTTCATCTTCCCGTATTTCTCCGCCACAATAATCAGAGGAATCATACCGGCTACGGAAGCCAGCAGGATGGGGAGGTAGAACCACACATGCGCTTCCGTTGGCAAATGCACATCATTACGCAGGGCAAATGGCAAAGCAATGAACGTAGCAGTCATCATCGTGTGAAGAAAAAAGATGCCGGCATCCATGCGTAGCAATTGCCGGTTGGCTAATATCTGCTTGAATTTCATCGGCTCTACTTCAACATCACGATGCATATGACTGTGTTGAGGATTTGGCACAAACAGATAGAGAATGACGATACCGACGATACCAAATACAGATGCAAGCCAGAACAGACCATCCACGCCGATATAGCTATCCAGCATGGGACCAAGGATCAGGGCGAGGGTAAATGAAGCGCCAATTCCTATACCGAATACCGCCATGGCCTTGGTACGCTGAGATTCATCAGTCAGATCGGCAATCAGCGCCATCACAGCCGCTGCAATGGCACCTGAGCCTTGCAGCAACCTGCCTGCAATTACGCCAGTTACCGAATCGGACATGGCCGCAATCACCCCGCCCAACGCGAATAACAGTAACCCGGCGGCAATCACCGGCTTTCGCCCGAAACGATCCGATAGCATGCCAAATGGAATCTGCAGTAAGGCCATGGTCAGGCCGTATGCACCCAGTGCCAAACCGGCCAGCATGGGGGTGCTGCCACGCAAATGTTCGGCATACAGTGCAAACACAGGCAAAATCATAAACAAGCCGAGCATGCGCAGGGCATAGATTCCAACCAGTGGCAACATGTTTCTTAATCCGCTGTTTTGCATACCCTCAGTTCCTGCGTAGTGTGTGATTGGTAAACAGTGCGGCAGTAAACAAAAGCATGGCACTGCCCTGATGTGTTACGGCAAGCCATGTGGGCACCACCATCACCAGCGTGGCGATGCCCAAAGATACTTGCAGCACAACCATGCCCAACAGTAAATTGAATGCCATGCGCGCCCGGTCCGATAGCGTAAATTTTCGCGCATACCACCACAACCCGAATACGCACAACAACAGCGTCTCGGCCAGAATGCGATGATCAAACTGAACCGCTGCAATGTTTTCAAAGAAATTGAGGTAAAAAGGGGTAAGCATGGCATAGCCTTCCGGGATAAAGCGCCCTTCCATTAACGGAAAGGTATTGTAGGCAAATCCTGCCTTCAGCCCTGCCACCAAACCTCCAGCCATGACTGTTAGCGCAACCAGACCGGTTAGGCCAAAAGCCAGCCACCTTAATGGTCTGATATCATACAGGGAAGCATCCCTGTCTGGGAAAAGCAGACCCATCGCTACCCACAAGATATATCCGTAAATAATGAAAGCCGCTGACAAATGTGCTGTTAACCGATACTGGCTAACATGGGGATTATCAAAACCGCTGCTGACCATGTACCAGCCCAGCACACCCTGCATACCGCCCAGCACAAACATTATGATCAGTTTGGGGCGGAATGATTTTGCTATCTTCCCGGCCATCAGGAAATACAGAAACGGCAGCAAAAAGAAGAGCCCGATTAACCGGCCCCAGACGCGGTGGATATATTCGAGCATAAAAATATTCTTATATCCTTCCACATCCATATCGGGATTCAGTTCATAAAATTCGGGAATTTTTTTGTAGTGTTCAAAGGAATCGAGCCACTGCGCCTGATTTAAGGGTGGAATCCAGCCCATCAACGGATCCCAGGTCATCATCGACAAACCTGAATGCGTTAAGCGAGTGGCGCCACCAATCACCAGCATGACAAAAATTGCGGCACAGACACACAGCAGCCAGATGGCAATCTGTCTGTTATTTCGGGTTTCGTCAGGCATGCGCTCTTCCCTCGCTTCTTCCTTTAAACATCACGGGCAACACCACGATGGCGAACAGAATTCCGCTCAACACAGCGATGACGCCGCCCAGTCCGACCAAATCCTGCGGTGTAAGCCAGGCGTGAACGCCGATATCCTGCGTCGTGCCCACGACCTTACGCTTCATGCCATGACCGCCGCCCCATGCCAGTCCGATAATGTGAAGCATTTGACCGACGGCATAAGCATACACCTGAATCCTGGCCCATTTCAGGTTAGGCGTGGCGAAGCTGAAACGGGGCAGCCAGTAATAGGTCATGGCCATGAAAGCCATGGTCACTGAAACAATCGAACCATGGTAATGGGCCGTAATCAGGGTGCTGCTTTCACCAATAAACAACCCCAGAATACCACCCGTTGCAAAAAGAATGATTGAAAATAGCAGTGCGAGATACAGATGCCGCTGATCCTTTACCGGCACCCCGCCACTGACAATCCCCCACATGACTGCGATACCAATAACAAAGGGGGCGATGCCGTTTCCGTCACGCATTAACCATACAAACCAGCGGGCAAATTCAGCATCCCCCACCTCATGTTGAATAAAGGGAATCAGGGCAAACAGCACAGAGGTTATGGCAATGGCAAATACAGCTATCACCACGCGGGGATGAACAGGCGTTGCAACGCCACAGACCTGTGCCAACCACAGCCAGCAGATGCACAGTAATATCGTATGCGCAAATTGAAGGATATGACCCCCGGCCCAGAACAGGGGCTCATAATAGGCGCGATGTTCCAGTCCTGCCGGCATGTGGCCAAAACTCCATAACAGGGCCAGCAGCGCAGCCAGCGTTGCGACAGCAGCGCTCCATATACCAAAGCGCATCGCTGCCTCATGATTTGAAGCAAAAACAAGAGACATGGGCGTTGCCATAAGACTGCGTAAAACCAGCAGTAAAATGCCACCACCGAAAACAATCAGCCCCTTGATAAAATAATGGTTTTCCAGCATCGGCACATAATTGTTGGTGAGCGGATTGGCGGCCCCGGTCAATGGCGAGATGCCGACGAGTATCCCACCCGCCACGACCAGCATCAGAGCAATCCACCCCGTTGAAATGGCACGGGATGTCGAATTCAGACTCCAGAACACCCCGGCAATCGCCAACAGCCACCACAACACGGTAAAATCCACATGCAACACCAACGCCGTATAGAAAAAATCCTTCCATGGCATTTCGTAAGTGGTGCGTGCCAATGCCAACAGGAGTGGATAAATGCCCGAAGCCAGCAGGAAACCCACTGCGACACATAACCAGCCGACTGCAAGCCGGAGTTGTGGTGTATCAGTAAGTGGTAATGTATATTTTGTTGTCATAGATGTATCCTTGATGCGGCATTTCGCGGCGAACCTTAGCACTGGTTCTTTCCCGATGCAGCAGGTTTATCGTGCAGGTCGGCGTTCCCCACAAGATTTATTTATGAGACTATTCGCCCATGAAATATGATCGCACCATACGCATCCTGCACTTTGGTATCGTGGCATCCATACTGTTGCAAATATTTGGCGAAAAACTGGTGGGCTTTCCGGAACCCGGTCATCCCAGACATGTCATTGAAACACTTTTTATCGGCATTCATGAAGGTATCGGTTCGATCTCTTTGGTTCTTGTCTGTGTTTATTTAATTGTAGTTCTGGATGAAGTTGCAGGCCGGGAACGGCTGTTTCCGTGGATGAATGCAGCAGGACGCAATAGTCTCTTGCTGGAAATACGCCGGGACATTCCGGGCTGGCTGCATGGCAAGCTTCTTCCTCCCGGGGAAAGCCATTTTATTTCTGGCGCAATTCATGGAACAGGCATCACGCTTGCGCTCTTTCTGGGGCTCACCGGATCCATGTTATTTCTGGGCATCGGACCTCATGGAGATATGACTCCCGATATCAAGATAATCTGGGAATACCATAGTGTTATGGCCACAATGATGTTGATTTTTGTGGCCGGGCATGCCGGAATGGCCCTGGTGCATGAACTTAAAGGTCATAAGATATTGCGCGAGATGTTCAAATTAGGAAAAAACCACGGAGACTGATTTTTATTTGCCGGCAGGTTCGGTAACAATAATTGTACCCACCATGCCGGCATGTCCCGTACCGCACCATTCGCCACAGATTAACCTGAAACGTCCCGCCTTACCGGGCGTAAATTCGATAACCTTGAATTCATCAGATTTAATACGGTTCATCAGTTCCAGTTCATGCACAACAATGGCATGGCGCATATCCAGGCTTGCCAAATGCAGGCGGTATGGTTTCCCTTTTTCCAGTTCAAGGATGAACTTTCCCCAATCATAGTTTCGTGCCAGTAAATAAATATCGGAGCCAGCCGGGGGGTGGACAATGGGCATATCCCCTTCTCTGCGAACCGTGTAACGTGCCACCATCAAGTCGACCTTTTCCTTGAATCCAGCCCGTTCGGCACGGGTAATTTTCTGCTTGGTCACTTTTATATCCGGCCTGCTGGTAATTACTTTCATGGTAAACGCCCCGACCACCACGGTTGCCAGTGCTGCGATCAGGAGAAAAAGGCCTTTATTCACCCGCTTCTTTTCTGGTACTGAATTTGTTTCCATTGATAACCTCAACGATACGACTTATATGGCGGCACTGCACGCACCATCCTGTATCCC
>CAZEMN010000110.1:0-6100 GCA_964513335.1 uncultured Zetaproteobacteria bacterium
GAACATGGAGAACAGATTATTCCCGGCCACATATACATTTCTCCCGGAACTCATCATATGCTCGTGAAGCGCGACGGCGCCCGCTATGTATGCACCCTGAATGATGGTCCGCCCGTCAATCGCCACAGGCCATCCGTGGATGTGATGTTTCGTTCCGTGGCCCAGAACGTCGGGCCTAATGCGCTTGGCGTTATCCTGACGGGGATGGGCGCGGATGGTGCGGACGGACTGAAGGAAATGCGTGACGCGGGCGCTTCCACGGTTGGACAGGACGAAGCCACGAGCGTGGTATGGGGCATGCCGGGTGAAGCATTCAGGCGCGGCGCGGTTGAGGTTGTGGCACCTCTGGCGAAAGTGGCGGAACATATGATCAGTCTGGCTGGTGACTGATGGAGGTGCGTGTGATAGCAAACAAGGCCCAAAATGAGGATACGGATGACCGGCTCATGGAGCTTCAGGGCACGATAACATCCGTTCTGAATGATGTTGAATCAGGCGTAACCGATGAACTCGGCGCTATTCGCAAACAGACTGATCAGATTCAGCACCTGTTGAAGGATGCGATTGCCGCGTTGCATGAAAGTTTTGAGAGTCTGGATGGTGATGCTTCGGAACTCATGTCGATGATGTCCACGCTGATGATGGAAGCCGTGGGTCAAAATAACGGGGATCCAAAGAGTTTGAATATTTTTCAACGTACGGATCATGCCGGCAAGATCCTTGCGCAACTGGTTGAGATGATTATGCAGAGTAGCCGGAATGATTTGCGCGAACTGGAATATATGGGTGAGATACGTATTCCGATGGATCGTCTTGTGAAAGGCATGCAAACGTCCGGGAAATTGCTGAACCGGCTGGATAAGATGGCGAGCGGCGGGGTGGTGGATAGGAACCAGCTAAAACGCCTTGCCGGTGAAGCCAGAGCAGAGCATGAGGCATGCGCGGAAGCCGTGGATGAAGCGATGCAGCCTTTTTCCAAATTACACAAGCTGGTCGTGAAAGCCGCTTCACGGGAAATGAATGAAGTCTTCAAATCAAAATCCAGCGTGGAAGATATCATCAAGCATTTTAACAGTATCAATGATCTGATCTCCAGTTGCCGCTCGGATGTGAGCGCATTGAATGCCAACATGCGTAAGGATCTTGGCGCGGCGGTTCGCGCCCTGCAATTCGAGGATATCGTGAGCCAAAGCCTGGGGCATACGGAATTGCATATGGATCGCATGGAAGGCTTTGCACGGATTCTGGCCAGAAATGCTTCCGGTATGGATAAAGACCGGATGGAGAATATTGAGGGATATACAAACAGGCTAAAACTGCTGCGAGATGAAGTTGCAACATATCGCAAAAATCTTCTGCTGGAGGAGACCAATCCGGTGTCGCAGCAAAATATGGATGAGGGAGATGTGGAACTTTTCTGATGTATTGATGAGGCCGTAAAAGCCTGTCCGTGGGCGCGATGATGACTTCTTGTGAAGTCATCATATACTCCTTTCCGGAAATGTTTAAAACGCTTTCATACCCTCTTGTTCACGGGGAAGTTGCTTTGGTCGGCGCTGGTCCGGGTGCGGCGGATTTACTGACTTGTGCGGCCGCCCGGTTGCTGGCCGATTGCGATGTGATTGTTCACGACGCCCTGGTATCGCAGGACGTGCTCGACCTTGGCTGTGTCGACGCTGAACGCGTCTTTGCGGGCAAGCGCGGTGGCCGGGCATCCGCCAGTCAATCGGATATTTGCGGCACGCTGATCAGGTTGGCCAAGAGCGGGAAACGTGTGGTGCGTCTGAAGGGTGGCGATTCCTTTGTGTTCGGACGTGGCGGAGAAGAGATTCGTGCACTGACTGAGGCTGATGTGCCGTTCCGCATCATTCCCGGCATCACGGCAGGCGTGGCCGCGCCTGCGATGGCGGGCATTCCGGTTACGGACCGGAGCGTGAACAGTTCGATTGCCTTTCTGACGGGACATGAGGTTTCCGAAGACAGCCGAATTGACTGGCCGGCGCTGGTTGCGGCATTTCCGGTCATGGTGTTCTACATGGCGGCACGCGTACTGCCGGAACTGGCTGTCCGTCTGATGGATGCGGGCATGGATTCTAACATGCCTGTTGCAGTGGTTCGCAATGCATCGCTGGTGGATGAATCGGTTCATGTCGGTACGTTACAGCATGCAAAAACCGGTAAAATAACCGCAGCCTCTCCGTCCATCGTGATTGTTGGAGAAACCGTGAACCAGCGCATCCCGTGGAGGAATCGTCCGGGTTGATGTCAACGCTTGAATATCTGGCAGGCTCTTGGGTGACAACATTGACCTTGAAGTCTAGCTGGCTAGCATCGCCCCGCGCCTGCAACGGGTGTAAATCAATCCCTCTTTGGAGTCATTCATCTCAATGTTAAAACAATATCTGCTTTCTCCGGGTCCAACAGCTGTGCCTGAGCGCGTATTGCTACGTATGGCGCATCCGATGATTCATCACCGCACACCGCAATTCTCGGCCATTTTTGCCGAGACCAAAAGAATGCTCGAACAGGTCATCCAAACGAAGAACGATGCGTTGATGCTGGCATCTTCAGGTTCCGGCGCCATGGAGGCGGCGGTGGTTAACCTGTGCTCGCCCGGCGACACCATCATTTATGTGAATGGCGGCAAGTTTGGTGAGCGATGGGGCAAGATTGCGGCGAAATACGGCGTGAATACCGTTGAGATCAAGGTGGAATGGGGTCAGGCGGTTGAAATTTCCGCTGTAGAGGCGGCTCTTGACGCCCATCCCGAGGCAAAAGGTGTGTTTTTGCAGGCATCGGAAACCAGTACGGCTACCGAACACCCGATTCGCGAGGTGGCGCGGTTAACGGCATCGTGCGAAGGCTGTGTGACCGTGGTGGATGCGATTACAGCTCTGGGCGTGATCAATATGCCGATGGATGACTGGGGCCTGGATGTGGTGATTTCCGGCTCACAGAAAGCATTTATGTTGCCGCCCGGGCTGGCCATGATCGCACTCTCGGACAAGGCGTGGGCGCTTACGGAATCAGCGGCCTGCCCAAGATTTTATTTTGATCTTGCCACCGAGCGAAAGAATCAGCAGGCAGGTAAAGATACAACAGCATGGACGCCTGCCGTGGCCTTGATTCTCGGTTTGAATGAAGTGTTAAAAATGATGTTTGAGGAAGGTCTGGACAATCTCCTTGCCCGCCATGCGCTACTGGCGAAGGCAACGCGCGCGGGCGTGGCGGCGCTTGGCATGAAACCGGTATCTTCAACTCCGGCGACCAGTGCAACCGGTGCCTTTGTACCTGAGGGCGTGGATGGTGGGGCATTCGTGAAATATTTGCGCGACACCATGGGTGTGACCTTTGCCGGTGGGCAGGATCATTTAAAGGGTAAAATCATCCGCATCGCACACTTGGGATACTACGATGTGTTTGATATCTGCACAGCGATAAGCGCCATTGAAATCGCGCTGAACCGTTTTGGGCATCCGGTCGAAATGGGTCGTGGTGTAGCAGCGGCGCAGGCTGTGCTGGCTGAACGTTTTCCGGCTCAGGGATAATCTATGCCCAAGGTATGGATTGCCGACAAGATGTCCGATCGTGCCGTGGAGGTATTTAAGGCTCGCGGCATTGACGTAGACTACAAACCAGGTCTTTCGGATGAGGAAAAACTGGCCATAGCCGGAGATTACGATGCTATTGCCGTTCGCTCATCGACGACATTAAAAGGTGCATTGCTGGATCAGGCCAAGCGCGTGAAGGTGATTGGCCGCGCCGGTATCGGTGTTGATAATATTGATGTGGAGATGTGTTCACGCCGTGGCATTGTGGTGATGAATACACCGTTCGGTAACACCATCACGACCGCCGAACTGGCTGTGGCGCATATTGTGGCGGCGGCGCGCATGATTCCGCAGGCTTCCGTCTCCACACGTTCAGGCAAGTGGGAAAAATCACGCTTCATGGGCATGGAGTTGACCGGTAAGAAAGCAGGCGTGATTGGTGCGGGTAATATTGGCGCCATTGTATGCGACCGGCTCAAGGGTTTGCACATGGCCGTGTATGTTTATGATCCGTTTATTTCCGATGAGCGAGCTGCGGCGATGGGCGTGACCAAGGTGGAAACGGTGGCGGAACTGGCCGAAACTGTCGATATGCTGACCATTCACGTGCCGCTTGTGGATGCGACGCGCAACCTGATCAATGCGGACATACTGGCGCGGATGAAAAAAGGCTCGATTCTGGTGAATTGCGCTCGTGGTGGCATCGTGGACGAGAAGGCGCTTTATGATGCATGTAAATCCGGCCACCTGCGGGCGGCGGCGCTGGATGTGTTTGAGAGCGAGCCGGCACGTGAAAATCCCCTGTTTGAGCTGGATAATGTCAGTTTTACACCGCATATCGGGGCATCCACGGATGAGGCGCAGGAAAATGTGGCCGTTCAGGTAGCCGAACAGATGTCGGACTATCTGCTGAACGGCACGGTGCGCAACGCCGTGAATGTGCCGTCGCTGTCTGAAGAGGAACAGCGTTTGCTGGCCCCATACCTGTTGCTGGCCGAACGCATGGGCCGTTTTGTCGGACAGACCATGAAACCCGGTTATTCACGCATCACGACGCATTTTGAGGGACAGGCTGCGTCGATCAATCGCAAACCGCTCATCAACAGCATGCTTCAGGGCCTGTTGTCGCAAAGCATGGAAGAGGTGAATGCAGTCAATGCCGGTATGCTGGCCAAGGATCGTGGTATTGAAGTGGCTGAGTCGGCGCGTGAAACACCGGAGAATTTCTCTACGCTGATCCGCCTGCAAGTGGAGGGTGATGAGGGAACGCGCTGTGTTTCGGGCACGCTGTTCGATGAAACACGGCCGCGGCTGGTCAGTTTCGACACCTGTGAAGTGGAAATTGCGCCACAGGGCAATCTTATTTTCATTCAGAATGAGGACAGGCCGGGCGTGATTGCGGCGATTGGTTCGATTCTTGCCGAGGCGAATATCAATATCGGTGATTTTCGTCTGGGACGGCGGGAAGATACGAGCAATGCGGTGGCGCTGGTGCAAGTGGATACGCCGCCGGATGAAGATGTGCTTAACAGGCTGGCGAGCCTGCCCCATATTATCATGGTTCGTTATGCCGAACTGGGGGATATGTGACGGATCGTGTGAAAGATCGACCGATTATCGGACTGGACGACGCCTTCGGCCTTCGCGCGAAGGCATTGCGCGATTTGCAGGGTCGCTTGCTTGCGCTGTTTGAAGAAGCCGGATTTGATGAGGTGATTCCACCGATTCTGGAACGTCCTGATACGCTGAAATCCGGTGCGGGACGCTTTCTTGCCGATCAGACGGTGGTGTTTTCCGATCCGGCGGGAGCCGGATTGCTGGCCATTCGTTCGGACATGACACCCCAGATTGCGCGCATTGCGGCGACACGTTTACAAAGTAAAGATATTTTGAAGCTCTGCTATTCGGGCACGGTCATGCTGGCCCGGCCAGAATCGCGGCGCGGCTCGCGTCAGCAATGGCAAACCGGCGTGGAATATCTTGGCGTATCCGGTGCAAAAGGTGACGCTGAAGTGATGCGTTTGGCAGCAGAGTGCATGTTGGCCGCCGGATTCGGGCAGCCGGTGTTACAGGTTGGACACATCGGCTTGCTCAAGGCGCTGGTTGAAGAGAGTTCGGTATCGCTGGAAACCTGGCGGGAGCTCATTGCCCGCCGCTCACCGGATGATCTGTCCGCAACCATCGCTTCCGTGAACATCTCCAAAATAAACAGGCAGGCATTACTGGACATGGCTTCAGGGCTTGGCGATCTGGCATGGATTGAGGCGCAACAGGGCAGAATCAACGATGCATTTGATGCCGCCGCGCAGGAACTGGTTTCTCTGGCGAAACAGGTGGACGGCCTGTTGGAGGGTGACGTTCAGGTGCATGCAGACGCTGCGGTGATGCCGCGTTTTCTGTATCACAGCGGGATTGTATTTGCGGGATTTGCCGCCGGAGTGCCGCAGGCGCTGCTGCACGGCGGACGTTATGATGCGATGATGGCGGCGCATGGCCGGGACATGCCCGCGACAGGATTTTCCTGTGATTTATGGGCGTGGCTGGATGCG
>CAZEMN010000111.1:0-6080 GCA_964513335.1 uncultured Zetaproteobacteria bacterium
AACCTCCAGGAATCCGTTAACGATAAAAAAACGGTATAAATATCGTGCTTTTAATCAAATTATTTGAATAATGTATGAAATTGAATGAATGGTCTGGACTCAGGTTTTGACCAGTCCGGAGAATCCCATGAAAGCCAGACTCATCAGTCCCGCAGTAATCAATGATACAGCTGACCCCTTGAAGGCTGTCGGCACGGGCGCTTTATCGATACGTTCCCTCAAACCCGCAAACAGCACCAGCACCAGCGCGAATCCAAGTGCGGATCCGAACCCGTACAGTGCCGATGTCATAAAGGTCTGCTCTTTCTGCACATTGAGCAGCGCCACGCCGAGCACGGCGCAGTTGGTGGTAATCAGCGGCAGAAAAATCCCCAGTGCCTGATATAGCACCGGACTGGATTTGTGGATCATCATCTCAAGGAACTGTACCAGTACAGCGATAATCAGGATAAAGAAAATGGTTTGCAGATACAGCAGATCATACGGAATCAGAATATATTGCTGCACCAGCCATGTTGAGGTGGAAGCCAGCGTCATCACGAATAATACGGCCAGCGACATGCCTGCCGCCGTTTCCAGCTTGTTGGAAACACCGAGAAAGGGACAGATGCCAAGGAACTTGGTGAGAACGAAATTATTCACCAGCACAGCCGACAGCAGAATCAATGCAAATTCGCTCATTGCCGCAGTATAAGAGGCATAGCCAGAGCGGTATATAGCATTTTCAGTGTGGGAATTATTGTATCCGATCTGCGCTACGGCTTCCTGCCTTCGCTCATGCGGGATGAAATTGCTTTCATGCCCACCCAGCCGTCCCTTACAAAACATTCTACGTCCATGACAACGCGCTGCAATTGATTATGCTTCAGGGCATAGGGGAGGCGGATGCATGGCCAATGGCAATGACAAATCACTGGAGTCCTGGATATGGGATGCCGCCTGCTCTATCCGGGGGGCCAAGGACGCGCCCAAATATAAGGACTTCATTCTTCCACTGATTTTCACTAAGCGGTTGTGCGATGTATTTGATGATGAGCTGAACCGCATTGCCGTGGAAGTTGGCTCGCGTGAAAAGGCCTTCAGGCTGGTGCAGCATGATAAAAAGTTGGTTCGCTTTTTCCTTCCTCTAAAACCGGCCGATCCGAATGAGTCCGTATGGTCAATCATTCGCACGCTGTCGGATCGAATCGGTGAACAGTTGACCACACACCTGCGCGCCATTGCCGATGAAAACAGGCTGCTCAAGGGCATCATCGACCGTGTGGATTTCAACGCCACCACGCACGGCCAGCGCGATCTGGACGATGATCGTCTGTCCAACCTGATCGAGGCCATTAGTTCCAAGCGCTTGGGGCTGAAAGATGTAGAGCCGGACATCATTGGCAAGAGTTATGAATACCTCATTCGCAAATTTGCAGAAGGTAGCGGGCAAAGCGCCGGTGAGTTCTATACGCCGATGGAAGTCGGGCGGATTATGGCCATGGTGATGGGTGCCGAGCCAGGCATGGAAGTGTATGACCCGTGCTGCGGCTCCGGTGGTTTGCTGATCAAGTGCGAACTGGCGCTGGATGCGCGCATGAAAGCGGCGGGGAATGCCACATACGCGCCGCTTAGACTTTTTGGGCAGGAATACACGCCGGATACATGGGCCATGGCCAACATGAACATGATTATTCACGACATGGAAGGCGAGATCGAGATTGGCGACACCTTCAAGCATCCCAAATTCCGCAACAAGGTCGGCAGGCTCCGCACCTTCGACCGCGTAGTGGCCAATCCGATGTGGAATCAGGACTGGTTCACTGAAGCCGATTACGACAACGATGAGTTGGACCGTTTCCCCAAAGGTGCGGGTTTTCCGGGTAAATCCTCCGCCGACTGGGGCTGGGTGCAGCACATGCACGCCAGCCTGAATGACAATGGCCGCGCCGCCGTGGTGCTGGACACGGGTGCCGCCTCGCGCGGTTCCGGTAATGCGGGAAAGAACAAGGAGAAGAGCGTCCGCCAGTGGTTTGTGGATCACGATCTGATCGAGGCCGTGCTCTATCTGCCGGAGAATCTCTTCTACAACACCACCGCGCCGGGCATCGTGATTTTTCTGAACAGGGCAAAGCCCAAAGGGAGGCAGGGCAAGATGCTGCTGGTCAACGCCAGCCAGATTTTTGAGAAGGGAGATCCAAAGAATTACATCACGGAAGCAGGTATCAAGCGCATTGCCGATACGCTCAGGAACTGGAAGGAAGAGGAGAAGTTCAGCCTCATTGTTGACCATACGGAGCTGGTAAAGAAAGACTACAACATCTCGCCCAGTCGCTACATCCATACCAGTGATGCCGAAACCTATCGGCCGATTGCCGAGATTGTGGCGGAGATGGATGCCATCGAGGCGGAGGCGAAGGAAACGGATGCGGAACTAAGAGCGATTCTGGAGAAGATCGGAGTATGATGGAAATTACTGGCCTTAAGCTCCCATCTGATTGGTCATTGTGCCGGATTAGTGATGCTTATTGTTTTACGAAAAAACCACGGGGCTTCAATCTGAAAAGAAATGGTGTGGTAATACCATTTTTCACAATGGCACAGATACCGATCGGAAAGATTCGGGTGTCTGAGTTTACGCCTAAACCGGTAGACAAACTTGGGAGTGGAACCTATGTCGAGAATGGTGACGTCATGGTTGCGAAAATCACACCATCCTTTGAGAATGGAAAGCAGGCTATTGTCGATATCGAAACAGGCTTTGCCTATGCAACAACAGAAGTTATTCCGCTCCGTGGCATTGCCGAGAAAGCCGATAATCTCTTTCTCTTTTTCTTTCTGCTTCACCCCGAGGTGCGCTCTGATCTCGCTGGTAAGATGGAAGGAAGCACTGGCCGTCAGAGATTAAGCAAGACTGTGCTTGGCGAGCAGCGTATTCCACTTCCTCCACTTCCCGAGCAGAAGAAGATTGCGTATGTGCTTTCGACGGTGCAGCAGGCAATTGAGCAGCAGGAGCGGATCATCGCCACTACCACGGAACTGAAAAAGGCCCTGATGCAAAAGCTCTTCACCGAAGGTCTTCGCGGCGAACCCCAAAAACAAACCGAAATTGGTCCCGTTCCCGAAAGCTGGGAGGCGGTGTGGATCAAGACAACAGGAACGGTGGTTACTGGGTCAACGCCGAGCACGAAAAATCCGGATTACTACGGAGGTAACTTCAACCTGATTTCCCCAGCCGACCTCGATAACGAGAAATACGTTCGTTCCGCCCACAAGACTTTGACCAGAGCAGGCTTTGAAAAGTGTCGAAAGGTACCCCGCGATTCGGTCTTGGTTGGATGTATTGGTAACGTCGGCAAGTTGGGCATGGTGGCAGATGACTGTTCGACGACGAATCAGCAGATCAATTCCATCATCCCGAACTCTGAATTCAGCCCGCATTTCTTGTATTATGCTTTGCAGCTCTGCCGTCCTCGCCTAGAACAGGCGGCGGCGAAAGTTACCCTCCCAATCCTGAATAAATCAAACTTTGAGAACTTCCAAATTGCGGCGCCACACCATCAAGAACAGGAGGCGATAGCAGGCTATCTCGGAGTTCTTGACCGAAAGATTGAGAAAGCAGGGCAGAAGGCAGCCCAACTTCAAGACCTCTTCCGCACCCTCCTTCACGAACTGATGACTGCTTCAATCCGTGTGGACGGATTGGAATTTGAAATTGAGAATTAGGAATTGCAGATGAAAAAGATCAAGCAATTGAACTTCCGGATATTGTTGCCACCGCTTCATTGTTTTTGCAGGATGGCGTACAAATGAATTCAAAAACAAATCTGAATCTGGATGAACAGTTCCCACATCTGGATCATGCACCGATTGTGGAAGCTGTTATTGAGGTTCGAACGCAAGCCAGCATTCCCTGGGAAGAAGATTCCATTTCCGAAAAGGTCAAACAAGAAGTGCC
This sequence comes from uncultured Zetaproteobacteria bacterium, assembly GCA_964513335.1. GTDB lineage: Bacteria > Pseudomonadota > Zetaproteobacteria > Mariprofundales > Mariprofundaceae > JAUZQZ01. Next base: position 3,938 of record CAZEMN010000111.1, read on the forward strand.
GGATTATCCAAATGTCCAGCCTTTGAAAGTGATGCGGCATGAGCTAAAAGTGGAGGCTGGCCAAAAGCCGGAGCAAACCGTTCGAGACCTTGGATGGCGGGGGTTGCGCTGTGAAACAGAAGATAAATTGCAGGTGGCGCAATTTTACCGGGATAGCTTCGTCTTCAGCAGGCTTCAACCCTATGAGAATTGGGACAAATTTTGTAAGGAAGCCATGCGGCTGTGGCAAATCCATCAGTCCATTGCCAAACCTGAACAGGTGGATCGCCTGGGGCTTCGTTTCATAAATCGTATCCGTGCGCCTCAAAGCCCGTTTGAGTTGGATGACTATCTGACCGTTGCTCCCCAAACTCCGGCAGAAATAGACTATCCATTCGTATCTTTTCTGCATCAGGATTCCTTTCAAGTTCCTGGACATCCTTACAGGGTTAATGTGGTCAAGACCGTTCAAGAGGCTGATGGAACATGGCTAATCCTGGATATTGATGTGTTTACAATCCAGCCCATTGAGGCGGATCAGCTGGAAGAGTTTCGATATCTTCGCGAAATGCGCTGGCTTAAAAATAAATTTTTCTTCAGCAGCATTACTGAAAAAGCAAAAGAGGAGATGCAATAATGTTTGCCACCTTACCTCTAGACCCGCCCGCCATAGCTGATATACGTCTTACATTCGGCGCAAGCGCTGTTGCTCAAATGATAGAAGAAGTACTAAAAGATAGCCGGAATCATCTACAGGAATCAGCCGGCCTCAATCCGGGGTTATCGGAAGCATATGCTGGTTTGGCTACCATTGAGGAAGAGTGCGAGATGTCCGGCTGGGATGGCTATGATGCTGTTCCTGTCCATCCATTAAGTGTTGCATTAGCCCAACAGTTTCTTGAGGCATTGCCTTTGGGTCTTGAAGCTCCGACAGTTGGATCTGAGCCGGATGGGCAAGTAACGTTGGAATGGTATCGTGCGCCGACCCGGATTCTTTCTGTTAGCTTAAGCCCGGAGGGGGAATTGCATTACGCTTCGCTGTTTGGCGCGAGTAAACGATATGGAAGCGAATCTTTCTCTGGGGTGGTTCCTGAATCTGTTTTGGATATGGCTCGCAAGATTTTGGGATAGTCCATGGTGGAATTACCAACAGATGTTCAAGACGATGAATGGCTTGCGCGGTATCTCTTATATCGAAGATACATCCGAAGGGATGGCACGGATTTGATAAAGCCAGAAGCATTTATTCCTCATCCACGTTCTGATCTTTCAGTGACCAGACATTTGGGCTTGGGTGAGTCACGGATATGGGAAGTTGGCCGGGATGTTGCAAGCCAAACCGGGAAAACACTGTATGGCCGTGCGGATATGATTACCGCTGATTTTACCAGACACCGCCTAAGTGTGAACCCTGATCCAATCCCGGGTAATCCCAATCATGCAAATGTATCCAATTGGCCCGCTGATAAACCTTCCCAAAAGATGATAGCAATTGAAATTGCAAAGGATGCGGGGAAGGCAAAGTTTTTCTGAATGCAGATAGCTAAGGATTTACTTGTCACTGCTGGCGAGGAGATGAGCTCTTTTTCGCGACGTTTAAGCCTGTTTTGCGACAAATAAGGCGGATACGCGACAAATAAAACGGTTACATGTCGCATGATTCGTCAGTAATTACGAGATAACATCATATATAAGGATATATCGCCATAAAAGACGACTTGACTATTTTTATAGAATATATTATAAGTCGTCATATATGTCGATAACAATCTATTTTCCACGTATTATTCGTCAAAGGTGGCGACTATGAAAATATCCAACCTCCTCTCGGATGACGCGATTCTTGCCGAAATCGGTGAGCGGATTGCACATCATCGGCTCAACCTCCAATTGACCCAGGCCGATTTGGCCGAACAGGCAGGTGTCGCCAAGCGGACGGTGGAGCGAATTGAAGCCGGAGCGTCGGCACAGATGTCTAGCATGATCCGTGTGTTCCGGGTGCTGGATCTCTTGCCGGGTCTGAATCAGATGATTCCCGAAGCCGGGCCTGGTCCGATGGATTTGCTGAAGCGAAAGGGAAAGGCGCGCAGGCGCGCTTCGGGCCGCCGCCGCGCGGAGCAAGCGGATGAGCCATGGGCATGGGGCGATAAGTCGTGAGCACCAT
>CAZEMN010000112.1:0-6046 GCA_964513335.1 uncultured Zetaproteobacteria bacterium
TGCCGGTAAATCCCTGGCAGATGACTCGGGTATTCTTATCCAGTAGCACGCTCATTGTAGTGCTGCCGCAGCCATTTCAGCAGCCTGATCAAGATCGGCGGCCCAGCAAACATTCAGCCCGGCATCCTTCACAATTTTTCGCCCTTCCTCTTCATTGGTGCCAACCAACCGCATCACTACCGGAACGTTCATTGGGTGGGTTTTAATCGCTTCAATCAGGCCATTGGCAATAATATCGCAGCGCACAATGCCACCGAAAATATTGACCAGCACCGCCTTCACGTGCGCATCGGAAAACAACAGCTTGAAGGCCTCGGTGACTGCTTCCACCGTTACACCGCCACCGACATCGAGAAAATTGGCGGGTTTTTCGCCCTTGAGTTGAATAATATCCATCGTTGCCATCGCCAGCCCCGCGCCATTCACCATGCAACCAATCGTGCCGTCCAGTGCGATATAATTCAGGCCGAATTGCGCCGCCTCAGTCTCACGCGGATCCTCCTCATCAGCATCACGCATGGCTGCTGCTTCCGGCTGGCGATAAAGCGCATTATCATCAAAGGCTATCTTGGCATCGAGCGCCACCAGATCGCCGGATACCGTCCGCACCAGCGGATTCAGTTCCAGCAGACTGCAATCACGCTCGGTAAATACCCGGTACAACCCCTCCGCCATATCCCGAAATCCTGCCGCCGCCTTGTCCGAAAGCCCAAGCATGTCCACCATGACAGCACAATCTGCATCCATCAGCCCGGCATTCACCATGATGGATCGGGTCAGAATTTTCTCCGGCATTTTTGCTGCGACTTCCTCGATATCCATGCCACCGGCAGGACTGACGACAAAAGCTATCGCCTCAGCCTCCCGATCCACGAGCAGCGAGAGATAGAATTCGCTGGCAATATCCAGGCCCTCTTCGATATAAACCTTGCGCACCTCTTTCCCGGCTTCCCCTGTCTGTTTGGTCACCAGAACCGAGCCCAGCAAATCCGCTGCCGCACCCTTCACTTCGTCCATCGATTTACATACGCGTACGCCCCCCGCCTTGCCGCGACCACCGGCATGAATTTGCGCCTTGACCACCCAAACGGATCCTCCCAGTTCACTGGCCGCCGCCACAGCCTGCTCCACGGATATCGCCAGCATGCCGCGTGGCGTGGGTATGCCGAAGGACCTCAGGATTTCCTTGGCCTGATATTCATGGATATTCAAATACTTCCTCCCCGACCCGGAACCAACCAATGTTGAACCACAAAGTCACAAAGACACAAAGTAAGAAATCACTTTCATCAATTTCTTTATTCTTCGTGTCTTTGTGCCTTCGTGGTGAAATATTCCGTTCCTTAGAAATGACCAAGGGCATCCACGGTTTTCACCAGTTCAATCACTGCATCCATGGAATGATGCAGGGCTTTCGATTCCTCTTTGGATAAATCCAGTTCAATCACGGCTTCCACGCCGCTGCCGCCAAGCTTGCACGGCACACCCAGATAATAACCATCCACACCATATTCACCCTCAAGATACGCCGCACAAGGAAGAATCCTTTTTTTATCCATCAGAATCGCCTCTGCCATTTCGACGACTGCCGCTCCGGGTGCATAAAAAGCAGAACCGGTTTTCAGGTAGGCTACAATCTCCGCACCACCATTGGCCGTGCGTTCACAAATGGCATCCACGCGCTCTTTTTCGAGCATTTCCGTGATCGGAATACCCGCCACCGTGGAATATCGCGGCAGCGGCACCATCGTATCGCCATGTCCACCGAGCACGAAGGCGTTTACATCCTCAATCGATACATCCACCTCATCGGCTATAAATGCCCGCATTCGAGCTGAATCAAGCACGCCAGCCATGCCGATAACCCGCTGCTTGGGGAATCCGGAAACCTTTAACGCCGTATACACCATGGCATCCAGCGGATTGGTTACCACCAGAATAACACAGTCGGGCGAATGCTTGACGATGCTCCCGGTCACTTCGGAAACAATCTTTACATTGGTGGATAGCAAATCATCCCGGCTCATGCCCGGCTTGCGCGCGATACCGGCGGTAATGATTACCAGATCGGAACCGGCCGTATCGGCATAATCCTGGGTGCCGTGAACAATGGCGTTATACCCCTGAATCGGCGATGCCTCGTGCATATCCAGCGCTTTGCCCTGCGGCACACCGTCGACAACATCAATCAGAACGATATTGGCCAGCTCTTTTTGGGCAGCAAGGAATGCCGCTGTTGCACCGACGTTTCCAGCCCCGACCACCGTCACTTTTTTGCGATGAAACGCAGCTTCACTCTCATCCTTGGTTTTCGACCAGCGCATGGCAACCTCCCTGAAATATCCGATAGCATGAACATAGCCTTGCCAAGCCCCCTTGTCGAACAGGCCGTCGAACGAGACAATGCGGCATGCCTGATTTGGATATTGACCACATTTCACCCACCGTTATAGATGTGTGCCGGACATTTGCGGGTGCTGGTGGCCGCGCATGGCTGGTCGGCGGGTCAGTGCGTGATTTATTGCTTGGACAAATCTCGAAGGATCCGGATATCGAGGTCTATGGCCTGCAACCCGACGATTTACACCGGACACTCAGCAAACTGGGCAAGGTCGAATTCGTCGGACAACAATTTGGCGTATTCAAATTATGGAAAGATGATCTCTGCATCGATATCGCCCTGCCCCGGACCGAACAAAAAACAGGACTTGGGCACAAGGCTTTTGCCGTAACCTCTGATACTGACATTGCCCCCGAAAAAGCCAGTCTACGGCGTGATTTTACCATCAATGCCATGATGCTCGACCCATTGAACGCCGAGTTTCTGGACTTCCACGGTGGCCGCTCCGATCTGAAAGCAGGCATCCTGCGGCATGTGTCCCAAGCCTTCGCGGAAGATCCCCTGCGCGTGCTGCGTGGCATGCAGTTTGCCGCCCGTTACCGTCTGAAACTGGATAAGGATACTGCGTCGCTGTGCCAAAGACTGTTGCCCGAGGCTGAAACACTGTCGAAAGAACGTATCTGGTGCGAATGGCAGAAATTGGCGCATGCCCTTTATCCCTCATTTGGCCTGAATGTTCTGAATGAAAGTGGCTGGCTACAACTGTATCCACAACTGGCTGCGCTCAAAGGATGTGTACAGGACCCCAGATGGCATCCCGAAGGCGACGTATGGATACACACGAAACTGGTGGTAGATCAGGCTGTGAAAATCGCTGAACGCTGTCATCCGGGAGATGAAACACGTGAGTACCTGATCTTTGCCGCGCTATGCCACGATCTGGGAAAACCGTCCACGACATTCACACATGAGACCCAACGAATTCGCTCTACAGGCCACAGCGAGGCAGGCGAAGGGCCTGCGCGGGTATTTCTCGCTGCAATCGGTGCGCCAAAACGCGTGTCACAATATGTTATTCCACTGATACGGGAACATCTGGTGCATTTGCATGGTCAACCCACCCCACGCGCCGTGCGCCGGTTGGCTCACCGGCTGGAGCCTGCATCCATTGAATTGTGGGAGTCACTGGTCGAAGCCGACGCGTCGGGACGCGCACCACTTCCTCCAGCACGGCCAGCACTATCCTGGCTCGAAAAAGCCCGGCAAATGGCAGTGCAAAACAACGAACCGGAACCACTTGCAACAGGCAGGATGCTGCTCGAACTTGGCATGAAACAGGGACCGGCAATGGGACGTCTGCTCACGCAGGCTTATGAAGCACAGTTGGATGGCGAAATCAACGATGCATCCGGCGCCCGCGACTGGCTTTCCCGCAAGTTGGGTAACGGTTAGCATACCGCGCATATGACCCAAAACACACACGCAGATGAACTGTTCAACCTTGATCTGATTCACAAATACGACAAGGCAGGACCACGTTACACATCCTACCCGACAGCCCCGATGTTCCATACAGGTATCGGAGCAACAGATTACGCCACCAGCCTGCAACGGGCCGCAAACAAAGGTACGCCGATTTCGCTCTACATGCATGTGCCCTTTTGCGACACGGTCTGCTACTACTGTGGCTGCAACAAGGTGGTCACCAAACAGCGCGAACGCGCCGTGCCCTATGTCGAGTACCTGCTAAAGGAAATTGACCTCCTGGCCAATGCCATCGGTGGCCACCGTACAATTTCCCAATTGCATTGGGGCGGCGGCACCCCCACATTTTTGAATGAAACGCAAATCCGCAGCCTCATGTCGAAGTTACATGAGCGTTTTCATTTTGCTCCCGACAAAGATGGTGAATACGGTATCGAAATTGATCCGCGCGAATGCAACGACGATACCGTCTACATTCTGCGTGACGTGGGATTCAACCGTATGAGCATGGGCGTTCAGGATTTTGAGCCTGCCGTCCAGAAGGCTGTTAACCGCATCCAGAGCAAGGAAGAAACGCTGGCTGTGCTTAAAGAAGCACGGGCGCACGGTTTTCAGTCGATCAATATTGACCTGATGTACGGCCTGCCGCTACAAACAGCGGAAACATTCAACCGCACGCTGGACACCATTATTGATTTCTCCCCGGACCGGATTGCGCTCTTTAACTACGCACACTTACCCAAAATGTTCATGCCACAGCGACGCATCAACGAAGCCGATCTACCATCACCGACTGAAAAACTGAACATTCTTAAGCTGTCCATCAATCGTTTGCTCGCGGCGGGATATGTATTTATTGGCATGGACCATTTCGCCAAGCCGGATGATGAACTGACCATCGCCCAGCGTGAAGGCAAGCTGTATCGTAATTTTCAGGGTTACTCCACGCATGCCGATGCCGAAATGCTGGGGCTCGGCATTACCTCCATCGGTTATGTGGATGGCGCCTTCTACCAGAATGTAAAGACACTGGATGAATACTACGAGCTTGTGGATGCCGGAACATTCCCGGTGTTTCGTGGCTATCAGCTCTCCGATGAAGACCACCTGCGGCGACATGTAATTATGCGGTTGATGTGCGATTTCGCTCTGAATTTTCATACAGTTGAAGAAAAGTTTGGCATAAGCTTCCATGAACATTTTGCTGTGGAACTCGGAGAACTGGCTGATATGACCGAAGACGGTTTACTGGAGCTGCACGAGGATAGCCTGACTGTACTCCCCGCCGGACGCTTGCTGATCCGCAATATCTCCATGGTGTTTGACGAATACCTGCGCAACCGGCAACAGGAAGTGAAGTTTTCAAAAGTGATTTAGCCCGATGGCCTGAGTGCTGTAAGTTGCAAACCATTTTTTCCTGACGAAAAAGTCGTCACGGTTATTCGGGCAAGTGGCAATCATAGCGGGGATTGTGCCAGCGAAAACATTCAACCCTTGTATATATCACAGTCGGCAATAAGCTCCGCCTCTTTTCAAACCATCTTCACGGGTATGACTGAATGGTTAATCTATCTCACGGAATAACACTTTGATTTCTACATCTGGTATTACAATGCAATTTGGGGAGAAACCCCTGTTCGAAAACATCTCGGTTAAATTTGGTGATGCCAATCGCTATGGCCTGATTGGTGCGAATGGCTGCGGTAAGTCCACACTAATAAAAATTCTGGGTGGTGATCTGGAGCCGACTTCGGGCACTGTAAGTACCGGCCGGCACAAGCGTCTGGGAAAACTGAACCAGGACCACTTCGCCTTTGAAGAGCATACCGTCCTGGATACCGTGATGATGGGGTATGAGAAACTGTGGAAGATTAAGGAAGAGCGTGACTGTATTTATGCCCGGAGTGAACTGAGCGAAAAAGATGGCATGCGAGCCGGTGATTTGGAAAGTCAGTTCGCCGAGCTGGATGGTTACAGCGCAGAATCAAATGCCGGTGAACTCCTGTTAAGCATGGACATCCCCTTGTCATGCCATGACAGCCTGATGAAATCTATTGCACCGGGCTGGAAATTACGTGTTCTACTGGCACAGGCCCTGTTTGGCGATCCCGACATTATCCTGCTGGATGAGCCGACCAATAATCTGGATATCAATGCCATTCGCTGGCTGGAAGAAGTGATTAGAAAATGCGACTGTACGATGATCATTGTTTCGCATGA
>CAZEMN010000113.1:0-5982 GCA_964513335.1 uncultured Zetaproteobacteria bacterium
CCGCGACGGGATTTTTTCTCCAGAAACGTGCCCTTGCCGCATTCAGGACAGGGGATACCGGTATCCTTCGGTTTTTCCAGCGGCTGAATATTTTTACACTCGGGATAGGCCGAACACCCGAGGAACTTTCCATAACGACCGTGTTTAATGACCATCGGTGCGCCGCATTTATCACACTTCTGATCGGACATTTCGGGTTCGGGCTGCTCTTCGCCGTTATCGTTCAACGGCTGGGCGTGTTTGCATTCCGGGTAACCGGTGCAGGCCAGAAATCTGCCGTAACGGCCCAGCTTGATAGCCATGGGCTTGCCGCATTCGGGACAAGTTTGATCGGTTTCTTCATGGGTGACATCGGAACGTTTTACATTCTCCATGGTATGATCCACGCGTTCCTTGAACGGTGCCCAGAATTTGCGTAACAACGGTTTCCATTCCGCCTCGCCGCGTGCTACGGCATCCAGTTTATCCTCAATGTCCGCTGTGAATCCTGTTTCCACGATGTCGGCAAAGTATTTCGTCAGGAATTTGCTAACGATTTCGCCAATATCGGTGGGCATAAAACGTTTTTTATCCATTTCAACATAGTTACGGGTCCGCAACACATTCAGAATTGAAGCATACGTGGACGGTCGGCCAATGCCGTGCGATTCGAGTTCCTTCACCAGACTGGCTTCGCTAAAACGCGGTTTGGGTTCGGTGAAGTGCTGTTTGGCCTCGGCTTTTTCAACCTGTACGGATTCGCCTTCCTTCAATGGCGGAAGCATGCCGGTATCTTCTTCCTGAGCCGGTTCATCACGGCCTTCCAGATACAGCTTGCGAAAGCCGTCAAAGGCAATGGTCGAACCCGTGGCACGCAAGGTGGCATCATCCGATATGATATCCGCACTGACCTGATCCAGAACGGCGGGGGACATCTGGCAGGCCAGTGCTCGTTTCCAGATGAGTTCATACAATCTAGCGGCATCGGTATCGAGCACATTTTTCATTGCCTGCGGTGTTCGTGAAATCAATGTAGGACGAATTGCCTCATGCGCTTCCTGCGCATTCTTACTTTTTGTTCTGAAACGGCGTGGTTTACCCGGCATATAATCGGTACCGAAATGTTCCGCGATATGTGTGCGCATATCGGCAATGGATTCTTCGGCCAACGAGACCGAATCGGTACGCATATAGGTAATCAGGCCGGTACGTTCGCCGCCCACGTCAATGCCTTCATACAGTTTCTGTGCCAGTTGCATGGTTTTCCGGGCAGTAAACCCCAGTTTGCGTGCGGCATCCATTTGCAGGGTTGATGTAATGAACGGGGGGGACGGATGTTGCTGTTTCTTCTTTTTACTGACACTGGCAATGGTGAAGCTGCCCGCTTTGACCTTGCGCTCGGCGGCACGGGCGGTAACGCCATCGGCCAGTGCGAACTTGCCCAGCTTGTTACCGTCCAGAGCATAGAGTCTGGCTTTGAATTTACCCTGTGGTGCGGAGCAGTTTGCTTCTACATCCCAGTATTCTTTGGGCACGAAGGCACGAATATCCTGTTCACGTTCACAAATCAGGCGTAAGGCAACCGATTGCACTCTTCCGGCAGACAGGCCTGTTTTTATTTTTCGCCATAACAGAGGTGAAAGGGTAAATCCAACCAGATAATCCAGCGCGCTTCGTGCCTGCTGCGCATCCACCAGCTGATAATCAATACTGCGCGGGTGTGCGACAGCTTCCGCAATCGCTTTTTTGGTAATTTCATGGAAGGTGATGCGTTCAACTGTTTTTCCTTCCAACGCACCGCGCCGTTTCAGTTCCTCGCTGACATGCCAGGCAATCGCTTCGCCCTCGCGGTCCAGATCGCTGGCCAGAATTAGTGTATCGGCCTTTTTCAGCGCATTCTCAATGGCGTCGAGCCGCTTCTTTTTATCGGCAATGACTTCGTAACGTAACGCAAAGTCCTGTTCAGGATCTACCGAACCATCCTTCTTGGGAAACGCACGCACATGACCATAGGAAGCCAATACCTTATATCCCTTTCCCAGATATTTTTCGATGGTCTTGGCCTTGGCCGGCGACTCCACGACAACAACGGAACTCATGAATGGGCACCTCTTCCAATAGTGTTTAATACGTATGCATGAATTTAGTGCGGGAAAACGGGTTATCCATCTCCCATGGCGTAGCGGCTGCCGGGCAGGCTTTCCACCACACCGAGTAACTCAAGGGCGAGCAAGATGGGGGAAAGTTCCGGAACGGTCAAGCCGCAGTGTTCGGTCAACGCGTCGATATGCATGATTTCGCCTTCCAGCGCCTTGATGATTTTTGCTTCCAATGCGTTGGCAGGCTTGTAGTGCGGAATCTTTTTCCGCCTTGAATCCACATGCCATCCAAGGAGGTGCAGAATATCTTCTGTGGATGCTACCAGAGCCGCTCCGTCACGAATTAGATGATGGCAGCCTGCATGACTACCTGCCAGAACAGAACCCGGAACAGCCATCACCTCCCGCCCATAATCCATTGCCTGCCGGGCGGTGATGAGGGAACCGGATTGAAGGTCGGCCTCCATCACTAGCGTAGCCCTGGTTAGCCCAGCAATAATCCGGTTGCGCCGGGGGAAATGTTCGGGCCGTGCCTCTGTTTCCGGTAAAAATTCACTGATGACGCATCCCTGCGCCGTAACCGCCTCAATCTGACGTTGTTGCTCGGGGCTAAAGGGTGCGGACAGCCCGCAACCCAGTACGGCAATGGTTGGCGCATCACCTTCCAGTGCTCCGCCATGCGCTGCGGCATCAATGCCGTAAGCCATACCGCTGACAATGCCGACGCCGCATCCGGACAGAAAATGACACCAGCGCCGGGTCAGCATGCGCCCCTCCCGGCTGGCCTTGCGCGCACCCACTACCGCCAGCAATTTCGAATATTTCAGGGTTGCCAGGGCACCTTTAACAAATAACACCAGCGGTGCATCGTCCATGGTGCTCAATGCTTCCGGCCAGGTTTCATCATCCGGGCAGACCACATGAATGCTGTCCACTTTACATTGTTTGAGTATACGCGATGCCTGATCCGGGCCGGATCGTTCAAGCGCCTGAATCAGTTTGTCCCCGATTCCGTCGATATGTTGCCAGTTTGCCGGATTGTTGTTCCAGACGGCCTCTATGGAACCGCTAACGCCCACCAACTGGCGGCCAATACAGGGGCCGACCCCACGCACCAAGCTAAGCCGCAGCCAACCCGTCGCTGCGTTACTTGTTGCGGTCAAAGTGAAAGATTAACGTTTGGCCTGATTGCGGACCGAGTCTCCCAGGTTGATGGGGCCCGTGGATTTTGTTACCAGCGCAATGGATGCGTCCTGTTGCGGAACCAGCACCATTAATTCGCCAATCCTTTCCTGTGGTAACGTGATAGCTTCGTGGCTAATTGTATCATTAATAATACGCCCCACCTTATGCACGGAAAGCACGGTTCCGGCTTTCATGCCATCTTTTGAACCCAGACTGATGCCGACAATCTGATGCTGGCCGGCTTCGGCTGCATCATTGCGAATATACAGCACATGGCCGTTGACTGCTCGTGCAGGGTAGTCGGGAATAATGCGCGTATTAATATCACGGGCCGGTTTGAGACGGTCGCCTCGGGAAATTTCTTCAAATGAGCGAATGATTCGCCCCTTGGCCACGCCAGCCGATTGTGATGTCACCTCAATTTGCCCGAGGTGATTGACCAGCACGCCGGACACCTTACCCGTTTTCGGATCACGGATGGGGTCGCCTGTGCGGAACACATCAAATACGGCGCCTTCATCCTCGGGGGAATTGAACTTGATATAGACCTTGTCATTGGCGCCGTAATTGATGCGCTCGTCGGGTGAATCAAGAATGTATCCCACACCTTGTGCCTCTTCAGGCGAAATAAAATCCTGCCGTTTCAATGCAGTAATCAGCAGGCTGGGGTCAATGGCAGCTTCCAGACGCTCCACCGGCTTGATGCGCACCACCGGCTGAGGCCGTACAGCGGTCAACCCCCCCGTTTTCTTCTTTTTGACGTCAAACCAGATTTTATTGCCCGGATAAATCAGGTCCGGATTGCTGATGTAGAGGTTCCGTTCCCATATATTCAGCCATTTTTTCGGGTTCTTGAAGAAATAGTTGGCGATATCCCAAAGTGTATCGCCCTTCTTGACAATATAGGGTTGGGGCAGGTTGGTCTTGATATCGGCAGTCGTTACCTGATCCGGCAGTGCCAGTTCATCCGCAGATGCCAATGAGGGTGCCTGTGTGAGAATCTGTATGGGAAGTGCACACAGAAGCCACGCCAGAAATACAGCTAAATTATATTGAAGTTTCATATGAAGCTCCCAGCCTAACCCTTTAATTTATCAAACAATGGCACACTTTCAAAAACAGCGCAACCTTGTTGTAACAGCAGCCATGAATTATGTGTCCTGCGGTTTTTGCCCAATCCTGTCTTCTTTTCCTGCCATCATACGGCGGATGTTACTGTGATGACGTGCCAGCATCAGCAGGCAGAACAGACTGGCGGCAGCTATGCAGGCAGTTGAAGTATGCAGCAGCCATGCCGATAGCGGCAAGGTAAATCCGGCCAGAATAGATGCCAGTGCGACATAACGCCATACACCCAGAGCCAGTAACCATACGCCAAACGCAATGACCGCCATCCAGGGCTGCCAGGGCAATAACACGCCGAACATGGTGGCGACGCCCTTGCCTCCCCTGAACCTTAAATAGATGGGGAATATGTGTCCCAGGAAGGCGGCAACGGCAACCAGCGCAACGATGGTTTTGCTGGTTGTATGCACGGCCCATGCTACAGGCAGTGCACCCTTTCCAATATCGGCGGCCAGTGTCAGCAGTCCAACGGTCTTGCCGCCGGTACGTGAAACATTGGTGGCGCCAATGTTACCGCTGCCATGTTCGCGCGGATCTTTACCCGTCAGCCAGCGTGCAAAAATCAATCCGAAAGGGGTGGCCCCAAGCAGGTAAGCTACGGTAACCAGGAGAATATTTTCAAGAGACAACGAGAATTTGCTTTATTGCCAGAAGTATTTGCGGTCGCGATCCAACCGTTGTTGTAACTGGATGGTACGATTGCCCGTCAGATAAGCAGGGAGAATATCTTCCAGCGCTGCCGGGGGGCCAAATTCTTCCGGAAATGCTATGCCTTTTACCACATTATCGTGTTGCAACAGGATTAGCTGATCCGGTGTTAATGGTGGCGTGGGAAGCCACTGCATGAACAGGGCCATAAGACGAGCAGCAGGTCCGGGAACGGGAATAAGCAGGCGTTTCCTGTTTAACAGGTTCAACATCATTTCGAGCAGTTCACGGAAGCTATACGTTCGAGGCCCGCCAAGCTCATAGGTTTTTCCCTGCACGTGACGATTGCCGACAGAGGCCATAAAAGCACGGGCTACATCCCCCACCCAGATCGGTTGGAAACGCGTATCTCCTTCAATCAAGGGTAGAACCGGCATGGATGTGGTCAATTGTTTAAATCGATTGAAGAAAGCATCGCCCGCACCATAGATGACGGATGGACGGAAAATAGTCCATTCCATGTGGGATTGCCGCACGCGTGCTTCTGCTGTGCTCTTGGTACGCGCATAGGCGCTGGTAGAAGCTGAAGCCGCACCCAGAGCACTCATGTGCAGGTATTGTTTAACACCTGCCCGGTCACAGGCGGCGAGAATATGCTCGGTGCCATGCACATGCGCAGCCTCAAAGGTATAACGTCCTTTCTCAAATAGCAGGCCTACCAGATTGATTACACAGTCAGCGCCAGCAATGGCTTCATCCAGCCCGCGCCCACTGACCACATCCGCCCTAACCATGCGAACGTTGCCCACTTGCATATCACGCGCCTTCTCCGGGTGGCGGCAGGCGATGCTAACGTGGTACCCCTGTTTGCGAGCGGCGTGCGCAATGGCATGCCCGACGAAACCACTGCCTCCAACAATACAAATGTGTCCCTTCCCTTGCATAT
>CAZEMN010000114.1:0-5962 GCA_964513335.1 uncultured Zetaproteobacteria bacterium
CCTTCGTTTATCGACGATAAACGCCGGCGTGCCTCATCAAAAAAGGCGGAAATGAATTGGGATAAATCCAGATCAGACATGTGAAACGATTAACCTGAACTATTCATGAATACTGCCGTGCCCTTGCTTGTTCATTTGTTTGCAACGAATTCCTCGTCGGTCGTCCGCATGCACGGCTACGCACTTCTTCCTCGGAATCCGCTACAAACAAATGTCCTGTGCAATCATCACGGTGATTCATAAATAGTTCAGGTTAAGTCCGGATCAGACCATTTGATGCAGTTCTTCCGCTACATTACGTAAATGGGAGGCTGATTCACGCGTGGTTTGCATCTGCTGGTTGGAATCATTTAACAACTGGCTGATCTGTCTCATCGTTTCAATGAATTCACGGTTACTGGCATCCTGTTTATCCGTTGCCTTTGCAATATGCTGGACCGCCTGGCTGGTTTTCTCGGACATGGTTTGCAGCATCCTCAGCGCCTCACCGGCCCGTTTGGCAATCTCCACACCCTTGGCCACCTCTTCCAGACCTTCACGTGTCACGGCAATGGAATCCTGGGACGAACGATGCACGTCATCCACCACGGTTTGAATCTCGCTGGTAAACTCGCGTACGCGCTCGGACAAACGCCGTACCTCGCCTGCTACCACGGCAAACCGTTTGCCGAATTCACCCGCGGCAGCGGACTCGATGGATGCATTAAGCGCCAGCAAGTGGGTCTCTTCGGCAATCTCCTGAATGGAGCCAATGGATTCGGTAATCTGTGCTGCCTTCTCGCCCGCAAATGTCACTTTTTCGGCAATGGAACTCACCTCGTCCCTGATACGCTCCATGTATCGAATGGCATCGGTCACTGCCTGCCCACCTTCACCGGCAGATTTACGGGTTGCATCAGCGATACGCACCACGTCTTTGGATGTCCTGGCAATCTGCTGCGAATCACGGGAAAGATCCTCCATTTCATCCGTTACATGTTCCACGGATTTAGCCTGGGTTCCCGATGCGCTTGCCTGCTGATCCACGGCACTTAAGATGTCACCGGAAGCATTGGTCACGCGGTAGGCGATATCTGTAATCATGTTGGCGCTTGAGGAAATAAAATAGCGGCTGGAGATCACCAGCACCAGCACCAGCAGCAGAATTACCACAAGGCTGGCGATAGCAAGGGTGGAGAGCTGTTGCCGCTTGTCTTTCACATCAGCATTCAGGCGCTCGTTCAGGCCCGTGGCCACGGCATTCACCTTTTCCTGGGCTACAAACACCAGATTCTGCGCCACCACAGTCACATTTTTGGCCTGCGAAGCAGGGATTTTTCCGCTCACAATGCTGCTTGCCATATCAATCACTTGCTGCATCAGCCCGGACACTTCTTTCAATTCTTTAAGATCCTTTTCCGATAATGCGCTCAGGTTGCGAACATCGTTATCCAGACGGCTGAATTCCTTCGAGGCGCTGGTCAGCTTTTCCGCATCGGCCTTGTTGCCAGTCAGGCTGAAATCGTTGAGTGGCGCCAGCAAACTGCCAAGAGAAGCACGGAACCGTTCCAGTTCAATCTGTTCGCCATACAGTTTGTTGAGTGACTCGAAACTTTCATTGGCTCTGTTTGCGGCAAATCCTGCCGTCCCGACCAGAATAACCAGCATGACCAGCGATATTCCCACATTCCTGTTCGCGCGTTTGCGCAGGCTAACTACCGCCATTGATTCCCTCCTGCCAATTTTATCTCAACCGATTGTGTTTCGGCATCCGTATTCGTATTACAAACAGTCTGCCATGTTTTCCCAAGCTCCTACTATCGTTCGTATCCGGTTACATTTCAAGTACGCCTTATTTACCCAAGATTCGACATTGACATGCAGCGCATAGCACAATCCTTTGATTCGTCTGGTATCCCGGGAAATCCCTCATCACCAACAAGGTGACATCATGATTTGTCGAAACACCATACAAACCAAATGCTTACACCCCGCATCAACATTCAATACCGGTTCTTGGGTATTTAACCTGCATTACCCATGCGGCATCTCACTCATGTAGTAACGCCACCGCACTGAGCACATCGTAATCCACACCTTCAACCGTCATACGGCCAAGCACATGAGTAGCGCCCGCCGCACTGGCATGGGGCAATGCATCTTTCCGTAAACGATGAATAGCTGGCACTGCATCCACACGAATCGCCACGCGCATACGTGCATGTCTTAAGCATACAAAACGTGTATCCTCACCTTCCGCGGCAGGCGGCTCCGGCAAATCCAGTATTTCTCCCGGATCAATAACGCACACGATCTGTCCGTGAATATTGCCTACACCCATCAGATGGTCCGGAGCCATTGGTACCGGCGTTAACAGAATCGGCCGCACGATTTCTGATACATCTGCTGCGGACAACAGGAAATCTTTTCCTCCCATGCGGATTTGCAGGACATCCACATATTCACCTTCCACTCCCGCCAAAGATGCCGCCTCATTATCAGAAACAGGCTGCCCGCTCTCAGGCATATCTACAGGCTCCTGATCCAGTACGGTATCCCCGGTTTTATCAATTGTATTCTCATCAACCATTCGTCGCCCCTGCTGTTATAACCCGGTCACCTCATCCGTAATCCATCAAATATCCAATGTAACCCTCCAAGAATCAAGTCGCAGTATTCTCCTCTGATTGATTGCGCAACTTATCTGGGACAAATCGCCTCAGCAAACAAGGACAGAGCTTTACCATCCTGACAAGTCCGCTATCTTTCGTCCATGTCAAACGTAAAGCGCGCCTGGTTTCTGTTTCCGGGGTTTCCGGCTTTGGCATCCGCCATATATCTTTCTGCCATGCAGGCAGCTATTCCGGATGCACTGGCCGATCCTTTCCTGATTGTGGAAACGGACATGCCATACGGTATCGAACAACGCCTGTCGGCTGGAAAGGCGCCCAACGCGTTGCTGCAAGGTATCTCCGAACGCGATCTGGCCCGTATCCAGGCGGAAGCCAAGCGTGTTTATACAAAATTATGGCCTGTACTCGCCGAACGTTCCCGTTATGTCCGCGGCCGTATGCTGCCCGTATTCGAAAAATTGCATGCGCCGTCATCGCTGGACGTTGTTCCCGTAATCGAATCAGGCTACAACCCGTATGCCTTTTCATCCGCAGGAGCCATGGGCTTGTGGCAATTGATGCCGGGAACGGCACGCGGGCTCAGAATGCGTGCACCTCATGGTATCAATGCCCGCCGTGATGTGGAGCAGGCGACAGAAGGTGCAGTTCGGTATTTACTGAAAATGAAAGCACGTTTCGGTAACTGGCCGCTGGCGTTTGCTGCCTATCATCGTGGGCCGGGTAATATTGCGCGAGCCATTCGCCGCCACCCATGGCAGCCGTCAGATGGTCTGGATCATTTGCCCGTGCCTCTGATTACCCGTACCTATGTCCGCGGCATCCTGGGGCTTTCAGCGCTACTTGAGCGTGGCGTGTGGCACTTTCCGGATCCATGGCCCACGCACACGCTGGAACTACAGGCACCGGTGGACATCAATCTTCTTACGCAGGCTGCGGGCATTAGCCGTAATGACCTCTTCCGCTTCAATCCCGGGTTGGATCATAGCCAATATCTCAATTCACCCGTTACACTGTATGCCCCCGAGACCATGCATGCCCGCATGCTCGCATCGGCTTCTGAAGCCATCCCCGCACACGTCCGTATTCGCATTCGTCCGGGCGACAACCTGTGGACACTGGCCAAAAGATATCGCACCACGCTACGCCATTTGAAACACATGAATCCACGGATGGATAGCCTGTTGCGGCCGGGACGCTCCTTGCTGGTTCCTGCAAAACGTTTCAATGCCGCTTACCCTTTGCCCAACCCCCTGCTGGCGCGGGGAAGGCGCATTCACTACCGCGTACGAAGTGGTGACAATCTGTGGAACATCGCCAAACGCTTTGGCACCACGCCCAGAGCTATTGCACGCGCCAATAGCCTGCGCCAGACCGCCATGCTGCGTCCGGGAGACCGGCTGTGGCTTCTGGCCCGCATTCGTCCTTCCTAGCCTGAACTATTCATAAATACTGCCACGCCCTTGCTTGTTCCTTTGTCCACAACGAAGCCCGCGTTGGTCGCCCGCAGGGTGGAGACCGCAGGTCCAAATCAATCATCACGGCGATTCACAAATAGGTCAAGCTAGGTATGCATTGTTCACAAATGCAGGCCGATTTTCCCCTGCGGCATATTCTGACAAGCTTGCTGCTGGCCGGATATTTGGCTGGTTGTTCCGGTCCTGACACCTCCGGCCAGAATCAGACCGTTGAAATAACCACAAAAAACGATACTTCAACAGCTATTCCGGCAAGGGGAGACAGACTGGTGTCCGCCAGCATCGGTGATGCCAGTAATCTGATTCCGATAATTGCAGGCGATGCCTCCAGCCATGCCATTGCCGGGCTGATGTATCTTTCGCTGCTTAAATATGACAAGAATCTCAATCTGACCGGACAACTGGCGAAATCATGGGTTGTGTCGAAGGACAACCTCACCATCACCTTCCATCTGCGTCCAAACCTTCATTGGACCGATGGCAAACCTTTCACATCCGCTGATTGTGCTTTCACCCTGCATCTGATTCAGGATGAGCATACACAGAGCGCCTACAAATCGGATTATGTAAAAGTCACATCCATTGATGCCCCCGATGCAACGACGTTTATCGTCCATTATGCGGAACCCTTCTCGCCCGCCATGTCTTCGTGGGCATCGCTGGCTATCTTGCCCAAGCACATCTTTGAACATGAAGACATCATGCATACAGAACTTGCACGGCATCCGAAAGCTGTCATTGGTCCTTATCAATTGGCGGACTGGCAATCACAACAGTCCATTCTGATGCGCGCCAACCCCGGCTATTTTGACGGTCCGGTATGGATTACAGAACGATTGACCCGCATCATCCCCGACCCCGCAACACAATTTCTGGAACTCTCTGCGGGGAAGCTGGATTCCATAGGCCTGTCGCCCATCCAATATACCCGTCTATTCAGCACCAAACCACAGTTAAAAGCGAATTATAAACGCTATAAATATCTGGATTTTGTCTATACTTATCTGGGATTCAATTTGAAACGCCCGCTATTCGCCGACCGCCGCGTCCGCGAAGCCATAGCCTATGCCATCAACCGCCAGGAAATCGTGGATGGCGTACTACTGGGACTGGGAAAGGTTATTGCCAGCCCGTACAAACCGGGAACGAAATGGGTCAACAAACAGTTGCATCCCCGCCCCTACGATCCGGATAAAGCAAGGAGGATGTTATTATCTGCTGGCTGGAGCGACCATGATGGCGATGGCATTCTGGACAAGCATGGGCGATCCTTTTCTTTCATTATCCTCACCAATAACGGCAACACGCAGCGCGCCAATACCGCCATCATCATCCAGCAGCGGTTAAAAGCTATTGGTATCGAAGTGAAGGTGCGGCTGGTGGAATGGTCGGCCTTTATCGGACACTTTATCAACACCAAAAATTTCGATGCGGTCATTCTGGGATGGTCGCTTTCGCCTGAGCCGGATCAGTACAGTATCTGGCACTCCTCGCAAACAGGCAAACGCCAGTTCAACTTTCTTTCGTACAGCAATGCGAAAGTGGACCACGCATTGGTTGAAGCCCGCAGAATATTCAATGAAGACAAACGCAAAAAATTGTATGATGTGATGCAGAAAGAAATCTACAAAGATGTGCCCATGGTATTCCTTTATGCCCCATATTCGTTACCCGTTTATCACAAACGTATTCACGGCATCAAACCGGCGCCGGCAGGCATCGGCTACAACAGCGAACACTGGTTTGTACCAAAATCAGAGCAGAAATATCAGGTGTCCATCCAACCATAGAACTCACAGGATTGAACCACGAAGACACCAAGGGAAACGCTGATCAAATAGCGTTTTCAACCTTTTCTGTTCCCCGAATCGTTTT
>CAZEMN010000115.1:0-5946 GCA_964513335.1 uncultured Zetaproteobacteria bacterium
AAACTGAACACCATGCAGCTACTTTTCAGGCTCATTTATGGATTGGAAAATACTTACTTACTGGCTAGCAAAGACAAGTCGTACCATCACTGGTCATAGTTTGATTGCAATCTACAAAGCGGCTAATCGCCCTTCAATGTTTTCAGGAATTCGATCACGTCCTTGCGACTCTGAGGGTTCTGCATTTCAGGTAAAGTCGGCATGGTCAGTCCATAGGGATTGGCTTCTATAAGCGCCTTGGCTGTTTTATCTTTTTTGGCAAAGGCGGCAGGACTGGCAAGCCACCGATCTTGCCATTCGGGTGTGTACCGGTCCATTACGTCGCGCAAGCCAGGTGCACCGACCACGCTGACTTTGTAGTCAGTATGATGGCAGTGGATACAGATATTCTTGAAGATTTCCTTGCCACGTTCAGCGTTTGCTGCTGTTTCTTTTTTAGTCTTGTCCTCTGCAGCCTGTTCGCTTTTTGCTGCGGTAGCAGGCTTATCGGCGGCGGCGACGGTTCCGGGCAACCCCGCGTCCATAAGGGCGAGTAAGAAAGCTATATATAAGTATTTTCTCATTTCCCCTACCCATACCTTGCGCATGGATGGACTTTAAGCTGCCCATGCAAAAGCCGCAAGCCAAAAATGGCCGGTTTGCCTCTTGTGCAAGCTTGTATCAGCATGCCCTGCTTGCGGCACTCCCGCCGCCCGGAGTAGAAAAATATGCACGTTTCCAGTCTAACAGCATTATCTCCGCTTGATGGGCGTTATGCGGGGAAAATCGCGCCCCTCCGGCCGATCTTCAGTGAATTTGGACTCATCCGCGCACGTGTTACCGTTGAAGTCCGCTGGTTGCAAATGCTTGCCAATCACCCGGATATCCATGAAGTGCCTGGATTTTCCGATTCTGCCGGAAAAGCACTGGACACCATCATCGCAGATTTTGATGAAAAAGACGCCACGCGCGTTAAAAGCATCGAAATCAATACCAATCACGACGTTAAGGCGGTGGAATACTTTCTCAAGGAAAAGATTTCCGGTAATGCGGAGTTGGCAGCTGTATCCGAGTTCCTGCATTTCGCCTGCACGTCCGAGGACATTAACAATCTCGCTTATGCCTTGATGCTCAAGCGCGCACGTGATGAGATCATGATCCCCTGTGTGGATGAACTGATTGATAAAATTATCGAAGGCGCCCACACCATGGCCAGTGCATCCATGTTATCCCGCACGCACGGCCAGCAAGCAAGCCCTACGACCATGGGTAAGGAATGGGCCAATACCGCGTACCGCTTGAAGCGGCAACGGGAACAGATTCTGACCGTGCCCATAATGGGAAAAATCAATGGCGCTGTCGGTAATTACAATGCCCATTTCATCAGCTATCCCGACGTGGACTGGCAGAAAACCGCGAAATACTTTGTGGAATCATTGGAACTGACATGGAACCCCTACACCACGCAGATCGAACCCCATGACTTTGTTGCGGAACTGGGTGATGCTTTCTCCCGTACCAACAACGTGCTCATGGACTTTTGCCGGGACATCTGGGGATATATTTCGATTGGCTGTTTCCGCCAGATTGCCATTCCCGGAGAGGTCGGCTCCTCCACCATGCCACACAAAATTAATCCGATTGATTTTGAAAATGCTGAAGGAAATCTGGGATTGGCTAATGCCATTTTCACGCATTTAGCAGCAAAACTTCCTGTTTCCCGCTGGCAACGCGACCTCTCTGATTCGACTGTATTGCGGAGCCTCGGCACAGCCTTTGGTCACAGCCTGCTTGCATGGAAATCCGTCCAACGCGGAATGGGTAAGCTCGAACTCAATGAAAAAGAACTGCAAAAAGACCTTGATGATGCGTGGGAGGTACTGGGTGAAGCAGTTCAAACCGTCATGCGCCGTTATGGTCTGCCTAATCCTTATGAACAAATGAAGGAACTCACACGTGGTAAGGGGATTGATGCTGAAAACCTGCGTGCCTTTGTTCAGAGCCTGGACATTCCGGATGATGCAAAACAGCAATTGATGGCCTTAACGCCTGCGACATATACAGGCAATGCAGAGAAGCAGGCCCAAAGTATTTGACCATCAATGAATGCAACGATGGGTTAGAAGTGAATATCCTTCGCTACCATTTTGCCATCTGATTGTTCGTAACTCACCATGACTGAGCCCTTCGCTTTTGCCGCATCCTTGAGAATCCCGGCAGAAGCAGCAAAGGTTATCGGTTTTTGAGTTTCCGCATCCATAATGGTAAAGGTTCCCGCCCTGGTATTCACCGCCGTCACTTGCCCGACATGTTTATTCGGCCCCGCAGTACTACAGGCAAAGGTTGGCGTAGCAGCGGACATGACCAAACCAGCCACCATCAGAATGGTTAGTATCTGTTTCTTCATATCATCTCCTTTTCTTCAGACTCCAGGCATCAATATCATTCTAGCACGATGTGCGCTTGCGCAACACTTCCGGTAAACTGAAAGTTACTTGCTCTTCAATGGTATGCAGCGTTTCCACGCCTTCCGCACCCGAATCCTTGAGACACGCAATCACACCCTGCACCAACGCTTCGGGCGCAGAGGCACCCGCGGTAATGCCCACACACATGGCGCCTTCAAACCAGTCCGGATGAACGTCATCCGCGTCATCCACAAGGTAGGATATCGCGCCCTCTCGCTCAGCCACTTCCCGCAAACGATTGCTGTTGGATGAATTTTTCGATCCGATGACCAGCACCACCTCGCAATGTGAAGCCAGCTGTTTCACGGCCTGCTGGCGATTGGTCGTGGCATAACAGATATCATCACGTTTGGGCCCCTGAATACAGGGAAATCGTTTCTTCAACGCAGCAACCACGTCAGCCGTATCATCCACGGAGAGGGTTGTCTGGGTAACATAGGCCAGCTTTCTGGCGTCACGAACCTGAAGATGCGTCACGTCATCGGGCGAAGAAACAAGCAGCACCGCACCCGCTGGCACTTGCCCCATCGTACCCTCCACCTCGGGATGCCCGGCATGCCCAATCAGAATGACCTGGTCACCATTGCGTTCGTGGCGAAGCAGCTCCATGTGAACCTTGGTGACCAACGGACATGTCGCATCAATCACCTTCAATCCCCGGTCACGAGCTGCCTGAGCAACGGCCTGACTGACGCCATGGGCCGAAAAAATCAGGAGTGCGCCATCGGGCACATCGGTTACCGATTCGACGAACACGGCGCCTTTATTCCTTAATTCTTCAACAACGAATTTATTGTGTACGATCTCATGGCGAACATAGACAGGCGCGCCAAACATCGCAATCGCCTGCTCGACAACGGCAATGGCACGATCCACACCGGCACAAAATCCTCTGGGTTCCGCCAATAACACCTTCATAACTGTTATACTCCTCGACGTTATCGGAAGAGAGACTATCATATCGAACTCAAAAAATTTACAGGGGCGCGTTATGGGTAAATACAGTCTGAATCCGGGTGATACGGCATCCAGCATTACGTTGCCGGTCTGGCCGGAAGGTGAACTCAAATTGTCAGACCTGCGCGGACAATGGGTGATCCTATATTTTTATCCCAGAGACAACACACCGGGATGCACAACCGAAGCCTGCGGATTCCGGGATGCGGAGAGCGATTTCTCGGGGGTAGACGCATTGATTGTGGGCGTGAGCCGCGATTCACTGGCTTCCCATCAACGCTTCTCAGAGAAACAGGCGTTGCCATTTCAACTGATATCCGATGCCGATGAGTCATTGTGCAAGGCGTTTGACGTAATCCGGATGAAAAACATGTATGGCAAACAGATGCGTGGCATCGAACGATCCACGTTCATTATCAATCCTGAAGGGATCATTGCGCATGCATGGCGCAAGGTGCGTGTGAAGGGACATGTAGAAGATGTGTTAAATACACTCGGAAAGTTACAGGCTTAAGGCATGTTATCCGGCAGGCGCATTCTCATTGGTATCGGCGGCGGCATTGCTGCCTACCGGATAGCCGAGTTGGTCCGGCTACTGATGAAACAAGGCGCTAAAGTACGTTGCGTGATGACACCCGCAGCATGCGAGTTTATCACACCCATGACGTTTGAAGCCCTGACCGGCGAAACGGTGTATACTGAATTGTTCAACCTGACAGATGAACGGGAGATGGGACATATTCAACTCGCCCGCTGGGCCGATGTATTGCTTGTTGCACCGGCAACCGCGAACCTGATTGCCAAATTCAGCCATGGCATATGCGACAATCTGCTCACCACATTGTTTCAGGCCCGTGAAAATCCTGTGCTGATAGCACCTGCCATGAATGTCTCCATGTGGGAATCCGCCGCTACGCAGCGAAACGTTACAGCACTGAAAGCACAGGGCATCCGTTTCATCGGCCCGGAACCGGGGCGACTGGCATGTGGCGAGGAAGGTCCGGGCCGTATGAGCGAACCGGAAACGCTGATGGAAGCCATGTATCCATTACTACAACCGCAGCGTTTGAGCGGACAACGCTGGCTGATCAATGCCGGCCCAACCTGGGAATCGTGGGATCATGTGCGTATCCTGACCAATCGTGCCAGCGGCAAGCTGGGCGCATGCATGGCTGATGCCGCCGCAGCACTTGGTGCGGAAACCATACTCGTCGCGGGTCCCGGAACACCGCCAACATCGGCACTTGTTCAACGGCATAATATAGGTTCAGCTCAGGAGATGCTCACCGCCTGCAAGCAAAAAGCAGGCAGCACCGACGTGTTCGTTGCTACCGCCGCTGTCAGCGATTACAGGTTTTCTGAACCTGAAGAAGGAAAATTGAAACGAAAGCACAAAGCCCGGCTCACGATCACGCTTGACGCCAACGAGGATATTGTTGCCCACATCGCCGGGTTGCCGAATAGGCCCCGGAAAATTATTGCTTTCGCCGCTGAACACAGCAACCATATTGAACATGCCAGAAATAAGTTGCAGGCAAAGGGTGCGGATGCCATCTTTGCCAATGATATCAGCGGCATGGGGGAAAATGATGCTGCTGGCTGGTGGGTGACGCCCAACCAGGAAGAACAGCTTTCCCGCATGTCCAAGCAACAGCTTGCCGCGCGGCTCATTGAACAAATCGTGGGGATGGATTGATGAATCAACACCGATTAACCGTGCATATCCAACGCCTGCCACATGGCAAAGGACTGGATTCACCGCACTACGCCAGCACGCATGCAGCGGGCGCTGATCTGCGCGCCGCCATTGATGAAGAAATAGTGTTACAACCGGGTGAACATGGCCTCATCCCCACAGGATTCGCCATGGCATTACCTGCTGGATATGAAGCCCAGATCAGGCCCCGCTCCGGGCTGGCACTAAAACATGGCATCTCGGTGCTGAACAGTCCCGGCACCATTGATGCCGATTACCGCGGTGAAGTGGGCGTGATTCTCATCAATCACGGACAACATCCCTTCCATATCCAGCATGGCGATCGCATCGCTCAAATGATTATCGCACCAGTCATGCAAACAGACTGGAAGGAAGTGGAAACACTGGATGCCACGGAACGTGGAGCAGGTGGTTTCGGCAGTTCCGGAAATGCTTGACCTGCTGGGATCGCGCCGTGTCCATTTCCTGCTCACTGCGTTGCTGCGTATTGCAGCCAGCGCCTCTCCCTTGTCCGGCAAACAATTGGCCGACATGCTGCATTGTCCCCGGCGCTATCTGGAGCCAGACTTGCAGGCGCTGGTTTCCGCCGGAATTCTTGAATCCAGACGCGGTGCCGGTGGCGGTTACCTGATTGCCATCAATCCTCACCGCATTTCCCTGCTTGATATTCTCCAGTGTATCGCTCCTGAAACAACATGCAGCACGGACAACGATTCCTGCCGTCTGCAACAGGAAGTAGTGCAACCGTTGATCCTTCAAATGCGCAAAAACTGCCTTCAGAATCTGGCAACGCTTACACTGGCTTCCTGTCTGGAAAAAGCCCGG
>CAZEMN010000116.1:0-5786 GCA_964513335.1 uncultured Zetaproteobacteria bacterium
GTGATCGCGGATGGCGCGCGTAGCCAGATCACCCTCCAGATAAATCAGTGAAGGGGAAGGGGCGCTTTCGCTCTTGATGCGGATTTCATCCCAGAGCCGTTGCAAGTAGGAAAAGTCACGTTGCAGCGCCTCAAGTTTTTGATCCTTGCCCGCCGTGCGCACGATCAGGCCTATATCGTCCGGCACGTTTAACTGTGCCAGAATAGCCTTGATGGCACGACGATCCTCTTCCTTGAGTTTACGGGAAATGCCCCCGCGCGAGGTGTTCGGACTCAGGACCAGATAACGCCCGGCCAGAGAGATAATGGTAGTGAGCGCTGCGCCCTTGTTGCCACGTTCCTCCTTGACCACCTGCACCAGCACGGATTGTTTGGGTGCCAGGATATCCTGGATATTGACCTTGCGCGGATCGGTATTTTTGTCCGCCCCTTCCTTCCAGTAATCGGGGTGAATATCGTGCAGGGGAAGAAAGCCCTGACGACCAGCCCCATATTCCACAAAGGCAGCCTGGAGGCTGGCCTCCACCTTGGTCACCGTTCCTTTGTAGATATTGCTTTTGGTTTGAACCTTGTGGGCGGACTCAATGTCCAGTTCCTGCAAGTACTGATCATCAATGATGCTAACCCGGCTTTGTTCCGGATGTACGGCATTGATGAGCATGAGTTTCTTTTTCATGCTACATCCTGTATGCCGTCTGAAGAATCAACTTAGACAACTCTCACACAACCATACACAGGCGGTGTGCATTTCCTTCTTTAACATCCGTCAGGAACCCTTTGCCCTGATCGGATACGAACCTTCAGACGGTCTCGTTTATTTGCAGGCTCAACGCGAGACAGATGTGCGGCGATGTTTCTGCCATGGGTCATTCCAATGAACCATGCTGCTGAACATCGAGGCGAATATTCGCCGTAGTCTGTACTTCTCCTGCCCGTTAGCTTAACGCGGCTTGCGGCTTTACGCCGCCGGCTGCGTGATGTTTGCGCAAGCTTTGTGACCATTCATACCAGTGATATCCAATTGTATGTCATAGGGCACATGCGCACATGGGCAAACGCGGAGCTACTGCTAACCACGAAAGCTAACGGAAAGGGAGGTGTCTTGGCAAGAGAAAGGGGGGATGATAGCCGTATTGTTGTGGATGTGGAGGAGGCGGAGAGCCGCCTGGATCGAATGCTTTTGCGTCGGCTCGGGGCATCATTCAGGCCTTTGATCATGCGCCTTATCCGGCGTGGCAATGTGCGCGTCAACGGCAAGCGGGCCAAACCTGAAACTCGTCTGCATCAGGGCGATGAAATCTTTTTGCCGGCCAGTTTGCGCCAGTCTGAGGTGACCAAAGACACGCGTTCAACATCATTACCGACACCTGTTGCCATGCGAAACATGGCTATTCTATTTGAGGATGCCGATATTCTGGTTATTAATAAGCCCGCAGGGGTGGTGGTGCATGGTGGAAGCGGTCATGGCACGGGCGTGATTGAGTCTTTGCGTGAATCTATGCGATTGTCTGAATTGCGTCTGGCGCACAGATTGGATCGGGATACCAGCGGCTGCCTGCTGATGGCCAAACGACTATCCGTATTGCGGGCGTTAACTGCGGAATTTCGAGAACGTCGCGCACATAAAACATATCTGGCATGGGTGGCAGGGCACCCGTATCCGTATGCTGGTCGCATGCAATCAACCTTGGCCAAGGGTGTATTAAGGGGTGGTGAGCGCATGGTGATTGATGGAGAGAAGGGAAAAAAGGCTGTGACTGATTATCAGGTCAGTCTGCTTGCAGAGCGCGATGACTGGTCCTTTGCCCTGCTGGCATTACAACCGAAGAGCGGGCGCACCCATCAGCTGCGCGTCCAGTTGCAGGCTGAAGGGCACGCGATCCTTGGTGATGGAAAGTATGGCTTACGCGAGGATAATCGCCGTTACCGGAACATGGGTGGCAAGTGCATGGCATTGCATGCATGGCGGCTGCGATTTGAGCATCCTGTCCGGCATCAAATGGTCGAGGTGCGGGCTCCCTGGCCTGCCGCGTGGACAAAAGTTTTCTAATGACATAGAAAATACTTTACAATTGCAGGTAGTTAGCACATAATTCTCGTGTATAACATCAGGAAACGATCGGAACTTACCGTCTTGTTTCCTGGTACGGGCCAAATGGAGGAAACGATGAAAAAGCGTATGTGGATGTTTTGTCTCCTGGCTTTTTTGCCGGGCTGTCTCAGTCAGGCGCATTACGACGAGCTGATGGGCATGTCGGATGATGTCAAGGCTGTGAAACAAAACGATAAAGAACAGGACCAGCGTATTGATCGTATGGAAGAAGTGTTACATCAGCTGCAATCCGGTTTACGCCCGGAAATTGAGGACAGTGGTGTTAATGTTGAGCCAGTCAGGGCGTCGCATGCAGAAGCCGAAGGCATTGAAGCGGTGAAGGTAACCATGCCGCAAGCCGTGTTGTTTGCATCCGGTTCCACACAGATTAACTCTGCAGGAAGGTCTGTTCTGGCGAGGATCGCGGAAGGATTAAAGAGTGCGCCCGAAGATGGCCTGATCCGTATTGTAGGTCACAGCGATGCACGTCCCGTGAGCGGCAAGCTGCGCAGTCATTTCACGGACAACTGGGAACTCTCCGCGGCCAGAGCGGCAGCGGTTGCCCGTGTGTTTATCTGGGGAGAGAATATTGGTGAAAATCGTATCCGGGTGGAAGGCCGGGCCGCCGTAGAACCTGTTGCTGACGATACCGTTGCCACAGGACGGGCGCAGAACCGCCGTATTGAGATTTTTGTCGAGAAGAATAGCTAGGGAAGCTCTGATTTATTCATGAACTCGCGTCTTGCGTCCAGAATGTACAAGCTCGGCGTTGCAACACTTCGCAATAGCGGTGCTATTACGTGCGCATTGCGTCTTGATGTTGAACATTCTGAAACACAATCTGCTTCGCTCAGAATAAATCAGAGCTTCCCTGGATTCTAGCGCCTTGCGGCGCGAAAACAGAACCAGGCCAGGATCACAGGAACCACTGCTCCAACTACGCTGACCCACAGAGGCAGCACCCATCCATTTATCAGAATTTCCACTTCCAGCAGTAAACGCACGATATGGGCGATTGCGACCAGCGCAAAAATTGTCCCGGCAAGATACAACATGATACGTTGCATAAATACTCCTCAATCACCAGCCGAATGTTCGATTATTTTCACTAATTCTTTTCCATATTGTAGGCCAGTTGGGAAATTCTTGCATCAAACATGGCGTGTCTGAGCGTTTTATCGGAGACATGCCGGAGCGTATCCGCCACCTGTTTCTTTTCATTCAGTCCAACGGGACGAACAGGTTTCGCTGGCCGCCCACTGATATCGATTCCTGCACCGGGTTGCATACGAGTACGGATTCTCCTGATGCTGCTCACACGGCATTTGCGGAAGCATGCATCACGAATTTCCTGTTGCAGGAAACGTATTTGCTGCGCCATGACGGGGTGATCGACAGCCGTCAAAAGTGTGTCGGATTCGATGTTGATTGGCTCTGTATGCTGAGCCAGTACGGGGCCAACAATCGTGGGCCACGCCCGGCGCAGGCGGGCAACACCGGCCAGTTTCTGAAGTTTTTCCTCACCCAGAACATCGGATAACCCAGCCTGAAGGGCTGTAAGTTTAGAGCGCGGGCGTTTCCTCAAAATGGAAGTTTCTTGCCGCCAAGGATATGCGCATGCAGGTGGAGTACCTCCTGTCCACCGCCCTCGCGTACGTTGATGACTATGCGGTAGCCCGCAGCGAGATTCAGCACTTCATCGGCGATCATACGTACACGATCCATCAGCATGCCAAGCAGGGCAGGGTCATCACAGTCAGTCAGTGTGGCCACATGTTGATTGGGGATGACCAGCACATGCACCGGAGCCTTGGGATGGGTATCCTTGAAGGCATAGACATCATTATCTTCATAGACTTTATCGGAGGGGATACTTCCATCAATGATTTTACAGAATAAGCAGTCTGTCATTG
The DNA here is from genome assembly GCA_964513335.1 of uncultured Zetaproteobacteria bacterium. GTDB lineage: Bacteria > Pseudomonadota > Zetaproteobacteria > Mariprofundales > Mariprofundaceae > JAUZQZ01. The sequence continues at coordinate 4,005 of CAZEMN010000116.1, forward strand.
TGTTGATCCTCGCTGAGGCCTGTAAAAAGTCAGGCGCATATCTCTTTCATTTCCTGGATGCCTTCTCATCATGCCCCGAAACACCAAATCGGCGGGTGAGTTCAGCCAGAACATCATCCGGGGAGAGTTCTTTCTGGGCCAGCATGACCATGGTGTGAAACCACAGGTCAGCAGTTTCGTGGATAATCTTCTCGCGGTCGCCATTCTTGGCGGCGATGATGGTTTCGGTAGCTTCCTCGCCGATTTTTTCCAGCATCTTGTCCGGCTTGGCATACAGCGATGCAACATAAGATGTTTCCGGCGACTCATTTTTTCGCGCTTCCAGAATCTGCGCCAATTCTTTAAGAATATCGTTCATTTGACTGGCTCCTCAATGGTGATCCATACATCACCCTGACGCTGGCGGTAGAAACAGGCCTCACGGTTGGTGTGGCAGGCAGGCCCGGTCTGCTCGACCTTGAGCAGCAGCGTATCACCGTCACAATCCAGATACAGATCTACAACCTTTTGTATATGGCCGGAAGACTCTCCCTTCTTCCACTGCTTTTTACGCGAACGGGAATAATAGTGAGCGAAGCCCGTTTCAATGGTCTGGCGCACGGCCTCCTCATTCATCCATGCCAGCATCAGCACACGGCCTGAGGAAGTATCCTGAGCGATGGCCGGGATCAGGCCATGCGCATCAAATTTAAGATCGTCGATCAGGCTCATGTGAGCTTTGACAACGCGTGACCGGCAGCTGTGATGGTGGCATCAATGTCTTTATCGGTATGGGCGGCGGAAACAAAGGCCGATTCGAACTGGCTGGGTGCCAGATAGACGCCTTCATCCAGCATTGCATTGAAGAAATGGCCGAAGAAGGCCAGGTCGCAGTCTTCCGAGACATCGGCATGGTTTGTAACGGAATCTTTGCCGGTGAAGAATACGGTGAACATCGCGCCGAAGCGGTTGGCTACGGCTGGTACTCCGGCCTCTTTGCAGCCGTCCAGCAAGCCCGCAACCAGACGTGCGGACTTTTCCTCCAGCGACTCATAAAAACCGGGTGCTCTCAGACGCGTCAGTGTTTCGATCCCCGCGCGCATGGCCAGCGGATTGCCGGAGAGGGTGCCGGCCTGATACACCGGGCCATCCGGTGCGATCTTGCGCATGATATCTTCACGACCGCCATAGGCACCGACGGGCAGACCGCCACCGATAATCTTACCGAGGCAGGTCAAATCAGGGGTGATGCCGAAGCGTTGCTGGGCACCGCCTGCCGCAACACGGAAGCCGCACATTACTTCATCGAAGATCAGCAGTGCGCCCTCTTCGCTGCAAATGTCTCGTAAATTCTGTAAGAATCCGCTGGAATATAAATCCAGCACGCCGGTGTTACCCGGCACCGGCTCGACGATAATACAGGCGATCTCATCTTTGTTCTCGGCAAATAGCACCTTAACTGCATCAGTATCATTGAATGGTGCGGTCAGGGTCAGCTTGGCGTAGTCGGCGGGTACGCCGCTGGAATCGGGGACGCCGAAGGTGGCTGCACCGCTTCCCGCCTTGACCAGCAGGCCGTCGGCATGGCCGTGATAGCCGCCGTCGAATTTGATGATTTTATCGCGGCCTGTGAATCCGCGTGCGAGTCTTAACGCACTCATCGTAGCTTCCGTGCCGGAATTAACGAAACGCACCACTTCGATGGATGGCACCATTTCTACCACCTGTTGAGCGAGATCGATCTCCAGCTCACATGGTGCGCCGAAGCTCATGCCGTGCTCGGCGGTTTCCTGTACGCCCTTG
>CAZEMN010000117.1:0-5715 GCA_964513335.1 uncultured Zetaproteobacteria bacterium
GTTACACAAAGAATTATACGGAGTCAGCTAACTTTTTCATGAAAAATCCGGGCTATTGCCCCTGTTTCCGAGGTGTCGGAATTTATTTGATCGAATAAGCCGCTGAAAGTTGTTCGAGTGTATCCATCATGCTGGTCAGCCATTGGTTGCCCATTTTCTCTTCAAACTTCTGACAGGCAAGCCATGCTTCCTTTTGTTTGCTTTCATCCAGCAACTCGTCAGCCAAAGGATACAGTTCTTCCTCTTCCTGTTGGATGTGGGCATGAATTAAATCAATATATTCCTTTGAATATCGGCAGAAGGTTTTATTGGCATCCGAACTTGCCACACGCAAACCGGCAGTGGCTTTGGCCATATACACGAACTGTTCACGTTCCCGCTTATGCTCGTCGAGAATTTCTCCGATCGTGCAATGTTGCTTTACACCCGCACTTGCCAGCGCCGGAAACAGGATGGTTTCCTCCCGGGTGAGATGCCAGCCACCTTTGAAGTCGCGAATCCATTCCATAGCGATGCGAAGATGTTTCACATTGATGTTACGGCCCGTGACCATGTTTTTACACATGACTTCGATAGCGGCAAGCATTTGTTCGATGGCGCGATGGTCTTGCGACAGGGTGTCAGTGATTTTCACGGGTAGTAGCTTCGCATATCGTTTGGAATCCTTCAATCTGTGTATGTATGGGCAAAGAAGTTCTTGCCAACAGGATGGTATCTGAGTATAAATCGCGCCCTTTCAGATTTAACGGGAGTAGCAACGTGAAAGCTGGCATTCATCCGGAATATAAGACCGCAAAGGTAACATGTTCGTGCGGCAACACATTTGAGACGCGCTCGACCAAGGGCGATATTCATGTCGAAATCTGTTCGGCTTGTCATCCATTTTATACTGGCAAGCAGAAGATTGTGGATACCGAGGGCCGCGTGGAACGCTTCTACCGCAAGTACGGCAAGAAGCCGGCGAAAGCTCAGGCATAATTGGAGTCAGATATGTATGCAGTGATTCAAACCGGCGGCAAACAGTATCGTGTACAGGAAGGCGATGTGTTGCGCGTGGCGAGCCTTGGCGCCGAAGCAGGCAAGAAGGTCAACTTCGACCATGTTCTGCTGATCGGCGAAGGTGATGCCATTAAGGTGGGTGCGGATGCGGCCAAGTCCAGTGTGGCAGCGGAAGTCCTTGAGCATGGACGAGGAAAGAAGGTGGAAATCTTCAAGAAGCGCCGCCGCAAGCATTCGCAACGAACGCAGGGTCATCGTCAGGGCTACACCTCGGTGCGCATCACAAAAATCGGTGCAGCCAAGGCCGCACCAGCGAAAAAGGTGGCTGCCGCACCCGCAAAGAAAGCAGAGGTTAAGCCTGAGGTGACAGAGAAGTCGGCAACGGTGAAGAAAACCGCAACTACCGCAAAAAAACCGGCGGCCAAAACTGCGCCGAATAAAAAAGCTGTCGCCAAGCCCGCGGCAAAGAAAGCGTCAGCAAGCACCACCAGTCCTGCGGTGAAGAAGGTTGCGTCCAAGGCAAGTAGCAAGAAGAGCGACAAGGAGTAAACCATGGCACATAAGAAGGCAGGCGGCTCAACCCGCAACGGACGCGATTCCAATTCCAAACGATTGGGCGTCAAGCGCTATGGTGGCGAAGTCGTTCGTGCCGGAAATATCCTTGTTCGTCAGCGCGGCACCAAGATTCGACCGGGTGATAACGTGGGATGTGGCAAGGACTACACCCTGTTTGCGCTGGTTGACGGCCAGGTGGAATATTTCAAGAAGGCGGGACGCACAACAGTGCGTATCACTGGCTGAAGCATTCACCTGAACTATTCATGGGGCGCGAGTGATCGCGCCCTTTTTGTTTTTTGGTGAAGCGAGGTAGCGTTCAAACATGCGGTTTATTGATGAAGTAGAGATAGAGGTGCGTGCCGGCAACGGCGGGGCAGGGTGTGTTTCGTTCCGGCGGGAGAAGTATATCCCGAAAGGGGGTCCGGACGGAGGTAATGGCGGGCGTGGCGGGCATGTCATCCTGATAGCCAGTACGAGTAAGAATACGCTGCAGGAGTTGTACCTTAGGAAGCACCTTTATGCCAAAAACGGACAGCCGGGCAGGGGCTCGGACCGGCACGGAAAGAATGGCATGGATATTGTCATTGAAGTTCCGATAGGGACGTTGATACGGGATGAGGCAGGGGGCTTGCTGACGGACCTTGATTGCGCGGGGGCGCAATATGTGCTGGCTCGCGGTGGTCAGGGAGGCCTTGGCAATGTTAATTTCAAGAGCAGCACCAATCGAGCACCCCGCTACGCCCAGCCGGGAGAAGCAGGCGAGGAAGGCAGGCGCGTGCTTGAATTGAAGGTCATGGCGGATGTCGGCCTTGTGGGATTGCCCAATGCTGGCAAGTCCACTTTGCTGTCCGTGATTTCCAATGCCCGCCCCAGGATTGCGGATTATCCATTTACGACGCTGAAGCCTGCGCTTGGCGAGGTCTTTATGGATGAGGGTGACGGATTTGTAGTGGCTGATATTCCGGGATTGATTGAAGGCGCACATGAAGGTAAGGGACTGGGCATACAGTTCCTGCGTCATGTGGAACGAACCAAAGTGTTGTTGCATCTGGTGGATGCGGCCAGTCTTGAAGCAGATATTGACGCTCAGATGCATGAAGTGGAAGTGGAGTTGAAGGGTTATGGCGATACGGTATGGAATAAACCAAGGATGCTGGTGGTGAACAAGATGGATGCCCTGACATCCGATATGCGGGAAGAGGTCAAAAAGCAGGCTGCCCGGACGGAACTTGTGGCGTATTTTGTGTCAGCGGTGACGGGTGAAGGTATCCCTGCGCTATTGAGAGCAGTATCGGAGCAGGTTGAAACCATGCGGAAGGTGACAGCATGATTCGAAGCCGTAGTGATCTGTCGCGTGTCCATCGCCTGGTGGTCAAAATCGGCAGTTCACTGTTGGCGGATGCCAAAATGGGGGTGCGGCAAGCCCTGGTCGAGCGGTTTGCCAACGAAATTGCAGTACTGCATGCAGAAGGCATGGAGATCGTGGTTGTCTCTTCAGGCGCGGTGGCGCTTGGGTGCGTACACTTGGGCTGGGTGGGGCGCACACTTTCTGTCCATGAGAAACAGGCTGCCGCAGCCATTGGTCAACCCCTTCTGATGCATGCCTGGAAAGAGGCTTTCTCCGTGCATGGCATTGGCGTGGCGCAAATGTTGCTCACCCGGGATGACTTGCGTAACCGGCGCCGTTATCTCAATGCCAGCAATACCAGTGAGACCCTGTTTTCCGCCGGTGTCATTCCCATTGTAAACGAGAATGACACGGTCGTGGTGCGCGAAATCAAGTTTGGAGATAATGATAATCTGGGCGCACTGGCCGGTTTGCTGGTTGATGCTGATTTACTGGCGATTCTGACGGATGTGGAAGCCCTGTTCGATGCTGATCCTTCCATTAACACGGATGCCCGGCGCTTAAGTCTGGTAGAAGCGGTGACTCCCGAGATCATGGATATGGCCGGGGAAGCAGGCAGTGATTTTGGTACCGGCGGCATGGCCAGCAAACTCAGGGCGGCACATATTGCCACGCGCGGTGGTGTGGTGGTGGCCATTATCAGCGGCCATGAAGAGAGGCGGCTTTCAGCTTTGCTGCGGGGCGAGGATGTGGGCACGCTGTTTGCCTGCGGCTCCGACAGGCAAACGCGGCGGCAGCACTGGATTGCGGAAGTGCTTCCGGTGAACGGCAGGATTACCATCGATGGCGGAGCGGAACGCGCCATCGTTGAGCGGGGCGCCAGTTTGTTGCCGGTGGGCGTGACAGCCGTTGAAGGGACGTTCGATAAGGGCGAATGTGTGGAGATTGCGGGAGGCTCCGGTGTCATTGCGCGGGGTTTGTGCAATTATCATGCTGAAGAAATGCGCAAGATGATTGGCGTCGCCAGTGACCGAATCGAGGAAGTGCTGGGATACCGCGATTTTTCTTCGGTGGTGCATCGGGATAATCTGGTGCTGGTGAGCCACTTGCAAGCGGTTCAAGTGAAAGGAGTGTAAGCATGGGAAAAGATGTAAAATCCGTGATGAAGGTGCTGGGCAGACAGGCCAGAGAAGCTTCTTCCCGGATGCGCATGGCGGAAACGCATGCCAAAAACGATGCGCTAAAGCGTGCGGCGGGCGTACTGCGGCGGGAGAGTGAAGAAATTCTTGCGGCGAACGCCATGGATATGCAAGCCGCCGGGAAAAATGGCGTTGACGACGCGCTGCTGGAGAGGTTATTGCTAAACCCGGACCGGGTGGAAGCCATGGCTGAGGGGTTGGAGCAGATCGCAACCCTGCCCGACCCTGTAGGGGCAATCAGTGATCTTGTCTATCGCCCTTCGGGTATTCAGGTGGGCCGCATGCGCGTGCCTTTGGGTGTGATTGGCATGATTTACGAATCCCGTCCCAATGTAACCGCCGATGCGGCAGGGCTTTGCCTAAAATCGGGCAATGCAGTGATTCTTCGCGGTGGCTCCGAGGCCATTCATTCCAACCGGATGATTGCGGCATGCCTGCGCCGCGCCATGGTGGAAGTCGGTTTGCCGCAGGATGCCGTGCAACTCGTGGATACCACGGATCGCGCACTGGTCGGCGAAATGATCCGGGCGGATGCATTCGTGGATGTGATTATCCCTCGTGGTGGCCGGTCGCTGACCGAACGCATCGCTGCCGAAGCGAGTGTGCCCGTCATCAAGCATCTGGATGGCATCTGTCACGTGTATGTGGATGCCGCGGCTGACCTGAAAATGGCACTTAAGATCGCGGTGAACGCCAAAACCCAGCGGGCTGGCGTATGCAATGCCATGGAAACCTTGCTGGTTCATCAGGCGGTTGCCGCAACGTACGTACCTGATGTCGTGGCGGCCATGCATGAAAAGGATGTGGAGATCAGGGGCTGTGAGCAGACGCAAAAGTTGGTGAAGGGCATCCGGAAAGCCTGCGAAGAGGATTGGGCGACGGAGTATCTTGCGCCGGTACTCTCTATCCGTGTTGTGGAGGATATGGATGCCGCGATTGCCCATATCGAACAATATGGATCAGATCACACGGACACCATTGTGAGCGAGGATTACAGCGCCGGGCAGCAATTCCTGCGTGAGGTGGATTCGGCATCGGTGATGTGGAATGCCAGTACGCGCTTTGCGGACGGCTTCGAATATGGTTTAGGTGCGGAAATCGGTATTTCCACAGGCCGCCTGCATGCGCGTGGACCAGTGGGTCTGGAAGGATTGACGACGCAGAAATGGATTGTGCTGGGTCATGGCGAGGTGAGGGAATAGGCACACATTATATCGGTATTTTTGGTGGCAGTTTCGACCCGCCGCATATTGGCCATGTGGCACTGGTTGAAACCGCATTCGCCGCTCTGGGATTGCCTGAAATATGGGTCATTCCCGCCGGGAATCCCGTACATCGCCGGCTGTCGGGGTACGCAAGCCCCGAAGTTCGGTTACATTGGCTGGAACGTATTTTTTCAGCACACCCGAAGGTTATGGTTCAGGATTGGGAGATTCGGTGTGAGAAACCGGTGCCGACAATCAATACGCTTCGCCATATCCGGAACCGGTTTCCTGATTGCAATCCCATTTTATTATTGGGTGCGGATGCCTTTGCGGGTATGAGTCATTGGGTGGAATACCCGGAATATTTTGCGCTGTGTGATGTAGCAGTATTTGACCGGGCAGGATG
>CAZEMN010000118.1:0-5715 GCA_964513335.1 uncultured Zetaproteobacteria bacterium
GTGAATCAACGATATCTTGTACCTCATTTATTATCGGGATTGATTGTCCTGGCGTTTGTCGCACCGATACAACAGGTGTATGGCGCGGGTGAACAACCTGATTTAAAACGTCTGTATGAAGTCAGTGTTTCGGAGCGTTTCCAGAATCCGGTGGTTGTGATTCACGGCGTGTTCGGGGCCAAAATCCGCACCATCAAGGACCGGAAAGAAATCTGGCCGGGGAACACATCGAGCCTGCTGTTCAGCAGTTATGAAGATCTGGCGCTTGATATTGATCCGGCCACTCTGGAAACGCGTACGGGCCGTACGGAAGCCTATGCCCTGTTCGACCGGGTGGGCGGCCATGACTACTACGGTAAAATCGTGAAAACGCTGCATGAAGCGGGTCGATATGAGTCAGCTATTACGGGTAAACCACAGGCTGCAACGGCACATGCCTATTATGTGTTTGTTTATGACTGGCGGCGGGAGATCCCCGGAAATGCGGCCAAACTGGATGCTTTTATCGAGCAAATCCGTCGCGATTACAACATGCCGAAGCTTAAGGTGGATATTGTCGCACACAGCATGGGCGCACTCCTGACCCGCTACTTCATTCGCTATGGAACAAGGGATGTGCTGGATAGTGATACCTTCCGACCGGACAATGCCGGTGCAGACAAGGTGCGCAAGGTGGTACTGATCGGCGCTCCCAACATGGGGTCGGTCAGTGGCCTGCAATATTTCCTGACGGGTTACAAACTGGGTTTCGGCTCGATTCCCACCGAGGTCATGGCCACCATGCCGGGCAGCTATGAATTACTGCCGCATCCGGCCCGCGACTGGATGATTACGCCTGAGGGCGTGAAGGCAGATGTCAAACTGTACGATATTCGCACCTGGAAACGGTTCAAGTGGTCTGTTTTCGATCCTGATGCCCGCGCAAGAATCCGGCACAGGTTTCAGAGCCCCGCAGATGCCGCACAATATCTGCATGTGCTGGAAAGTTTCTTTGCCAAGCACCTTGAGCGTGCGCGGCGTTTCCATATGGCTATGTCCGTGCCACTAAAGAACTCGCCGGTACGTTACATCGTATTCGGCGGTGATTGCGAACTGACGCCTGCTCGCTGCCTCATTGAGCGGGTGCGCGGCAAGGTGGTGATCCGCCTGCATCCGAAAAATATCAGGAATCGTGTGCGCGGCGTGAATTATCGAAAATTGATGCTGGAGCCGGGGGACGGTCGTGTTACCAAGCCATCTCTATTGGCCCGGAATTCACTCGACCCCTCCATGCCAGGCAGCAACCGGGATGCTTTTCCTCTGGCTTATTCACTCTTTCTTTGCGAAACACATGCCGAGTTGACGGGTAATATCAGCTTTCAGGATAATTTGTTAAACATTTTGCTATTGCAGGAAACCACGGAAGACCGGATGTTGAAGCTGTCACGGCACGAGAATTGATTCACCTATACTGTACGATGTCGGGTCCGTATCAGGAGACTGCCATGGTTGCGCTGTCCGTTCAGTATCAAACGCACACCCCTGATAACTGCCACGGCACTGCATTTCAGTATGGATAGCATTGATCACGGCCCATTTTTTTGTACACCATGAAGGTGCCAGCAGCATGTCCTGCGATGCCGTGCCGGTCAGGCGGTGGACCACGTAACGGGGCGGAATGCGCTCAAGCATATCGCAGACCAGACTCACGTATTCATGCTGGCTGAGCAGCGGGAAGGGTTCCCGCTTCCACTCGTGGGTGAGAAGCGTATGGCGCACGATGTGCAGTGGATGAAATTTAACACCATCCGTTCCGGTATCCATCATTCGTTCCAGCGTTTGCATCATCATATCACGGTTTTCACCCGGCAGGCCGAGGATCAGGTGCGTACATACCGGCAGTTCTCTGGCACGGATCAGGCGGACGGCCTGTGCGTAGGTAGTAAAATCATGTCCGCGCCGGATACGTTTCAGGGTAGCGTCATGCGCGGACTGAAGTCCTATTTCAAGCCATATTTCATAACCCTGATCGCGGTATGAGCTGAGCAGATCCACCGCTCCGGCATCAATGCAATCGGGGCGGGTACTGATGCTCAGCCCGACAACATCCGGACATGCCAGCGCCTGTGCATAAAGATCCGTCAGCTCCGAAAGCGGGGCATAGGTATTGGAATAAGCCTGGAAATAGGCCAGCACATGCGTGGCTCCCGTACGTTTTTTGACAACGGCTTTCCCCGCTTCAATCTGCTGTTCAATGGCGGGCACCTCGCGCCGCTTGTTCGGACTGAAGCTTTTATTGTTACAATAACTACATCCGCCACGGCCTTTGCTGCCATCCCTGTTCGGGCAGGTAAATCCGGCATCCACCGTAACCTTATGCACTTTTTGTGGAAAACGCTGCTTCAGGTAATAGCCAAAGCTGTTGATCAGGACATTATTCAATCCATACCCTTCCCTGTTGACCGTGGTAATAGCCGTTACAGAATTGCTGTTTCAACGGTGAGTCACCACCCAGACTGATCAAAGCTTCTTTGCCATCCTGCATACCGTCGGCGACTGCCCGGAACCGGCGGATAATATCCGTCATGTGCTCGTGTTGTGGAGAAATCCGCAGCACACCCACGCCCAATTGCTGTAATTCCTGTACATGGTCCAGAACGGTAAACGGACGGTGGGACATGATTTGAATACCGTTGATGGTGGTAAAATCCTCATGATCCAGTGAACGCATTTCAATACCGTCCGGATCCATAAAACAGGTGTGATGGCATGTGCGTTTGCTCATGCCACGCGCCCGGGCGGTGTAGCAGCGTGCGGAAAAAGTGAGAGGCAGCTTGCCGTGGGCGAAATATTCCACCTCAATAAACGGGGTCAGGTCTTGAATGGCGCACGAATCAGAAACAGAATCAGGTGGTGCGCCATTCAAGACCTGACCCCGTTTATTAAAAATGGACGGAATATCCTGAGGAGGTAACTCCATCGGCGGTATCACACGCATGGCCCCCAGTGCTGACAGGCGTTGCAGAGCATAGGGTGTGTAGACATTCAGATGCGGGCCGGCAACAAATGCAACACCCGCCTCAGAGGCAATGGATACCGCTGACATATCATTGGCTTCGATGGCAAGATGCCGTTCACCGGCGGCACTGATGAGGTCACGAACAGCCTGTAACTCATGCTCGCCGCACGGCATCGCCAGTGTGGAAAGTATAATTTCCTTGCCACAATTTTTTAACTCATCCGCCAGCCGGACAATCGGTTCGATGCCCGCAATCATCCGCTTGGAACATACAACCTCGCCAAGATACAAAATATCCACGTCCGGGTTTTCGGCCAGTCCGAGATACAGATCATTAACCTTTGTCTCCGGCCAGCCGAACAGCAGGGGGCCGACTGACAATTTGATATGTTGCTTCATCGCCATTCGTCAGCATAGGCGCCTGCCGTACGTGCGCCGCCTTCGGAAACGGCATTCATACGTTCCACCCATGTGGTTTGTGTGCGATAGCTCTGCGGGTCTGCCGCGCATGCATCCACGGCGGCACGCATTACGCTGACGACTTCCTTCACATAATGCTTGGTACGCTGGCGGCCTTCAATTTTCAGCGCCGAGATACCGGCATGCATAATGGCAGGCAACATCTCAAGCACGTTCAGACTGTATGGCTCCTCCATGACATGTCCCTGTTTGCCTTCTGCTTCGAAGCACCCCTTGCAAAGTGTCGGATAGGCTGCTGCCTCATTTGGTGCAAAGCGGTTGATCAGTACGCCGTCAAGCCGTACGTCCAGCGTATCCTGTTGCTCCTCGAAACGTACGGCATGTGCCGGGGAACATACCCCCTGCATGTTCGGGGAATCTCCGGTGACAAACGACGAAAGCCAGCAGCGGCCTTCGGCCATCACACACAGACCTCCGGAAACAAAAATTTCAATTTCTACCGATGTGCGATCGTTCAAGGTGCGAATATCATCCAGCGTCAGCACCCTGGGCAGCACCGCACGATCGATACCAAATTCACGGCGATAGAACTCCAGTGATTCATAATTGCATGCGCTTGCCTGCACGGACAGATGGCGGCGCAGCGACGGGTAATGCCTTTTTGCGTAATCCAGCAGAGACATATCGGCGAGTATGACGGCATCAGCACCCAGTTCCGCAGCCAGATCCACCGAAGATGTCCACGCTTCTTCCTGCCCCGGCCTCGGTGATGTGTTGACGGCGATATATACCCGCGCACCGTGCTGGTGCGCATATTCGATACCTTCCCGCGCCTCTGTTGCGCTGAAATTCAGCCCTTCGAAATTGCGTGCATTGGAGGCGTTGCGAAAGCCCAGATAAACGACGTCACCGCCAGCATCCACGGCGGCTTTCAGTGATGGCAGGTTACCGGCCGGGCAGACCAGCTCCGGCTTGATGAACGGAGAACTCACGCTCGGCGGGCCAGTCTTTTTTCAAGTTTTGCCAGCCGGTGCTGCATGGCATCATATTGTCCGGCCAGTGCGTTCATGTCCGTCCGCAGGGATTGTGTCTGATCTGTTGTAGACAGATGAAGGCTTTTCGTGAGCCATGTCCGTGTGCGTGTCGCATCACCGTCGGCCCGCTCAATACCCGCGATAGCCTGACCGGCCATACGCCACAATGTATCCGCCGTACGGGCTCCAAGTTTATCTTGCAGTACCGCATGAAGATCGAAATCCAGGTTGGCCAGCACATTTTTAAACAACAGCCCGCTGGCGGTATCGCCTGTCAGCAGCAGGCAGCGTGAAAAGAACAGGCTATCCGCATCCTCAAGGCTGAAACAGAGTGCGATCAGTGCCGGAAGATTGCCGCTGATGGTTACATCGGCCTCCCACTGAGGGTTTGCCTGTACCCGGATCGAGCCATCTGTAAATGTCATACCCAGGCGAACGACATCATCAAACGTGCGAAACAGGAAACACTTGCCGGACAGTTCAGAAAACTGCTGCATGGCCTCTTCATCCAGTATCCGTTCCAGGATATTTTGTAGCAATCGTGCCTGTAAAAAAGCAGGGACAGGACGCAGGAACAGCGTCGGTTCCGGCAATGTTGCAAGTTTCAGCATTTTCCTGGCCTCCTCATTATTTTGGCTTTTCGATTCTATTCAGCATTGTGAAGCGGCCCATCATGCGATTTATAAATCATGCAGGCAAGCCCTGACCTTTACACACAAATTACTCTTCAGAATTCTTCCAGACGGATCAGATCAAGCAATACCCGGTTGGCTTCGGGCATAGGATACTCGCCCAGTTTGTCAGCGGGAACCCATGCATGGGCTTCATCACTGTTCAACGCATCGGAGTCGCAGCCATCACAGCCAAACAGGTGAAAATATAGGGTTCGGTCCGGATAAGCATGTTGATATTCACCCAACAAATGCCAGTTTTTCCCTGTCAGTCCTGTTTCCTCAGTTAGTTCCCGTTTGGCGGCATCCAGCGGTGTTTCTCCTGCCTCCACCTTGCCACCGGGGAAGGACCACAAACCACCGCAATGCACGTTATCGGGACGTTTGAGCAGTAACAGTTCCTTTTGGCGGTTAGAGGCAGCGATGAGAGAAATGGTTTGGATGCTCATATCCATGAACAGTATCTATCAACATCTTTTTTGACGACTGTTGAACGGTGACAAATCGGATTCGGCAAGGCTGATTGAAACCATCAAGGGCTGCATAAATTTATGGATGTTGATCTGAAGCCCGAATATAAATCTAACGACTA
>CAZEMN010000119.1:0-5665 GCA_964513335.1 uncultured Zetaproteobacteria bacterium
AAAGAAATTTTGTGGATTGCCAAAAGGGGTTAATGCGGAACCGGCATTTGCTGCCAATGCCTCGAGGATTACCAAAATACCTTTGCGATTGATATTGAGCGATAAAGTAAGTGGAACGATGACAATTAAAGCAATATCATTTGTCATCAGCATAGAAAGAAAAAATGTTGTTACCACCAACTTTAATGGTATGGCGTTCCCTTTTTCTATTTTTTGGGCAATCCTTAATATCAGCCCACTATTGTGAAGGCCGTTAACAGAAACAAAAAGCACAAACAGAATAAACAGTACCTGTAGCTCCTGGATTGAATAGACCGGAAAATGCTTGGTATAGATGGATGTCAGAACCAATCCAACACCTGATACAATTGCCAGCCACTCTTTCAGAACAAAATCAATGAATGTGCTTTGGTCTTTCAATAACGCTCCCATCGTCTGGTGTGAGGGCTAACTTGTTAATAGGTATAAATATCTTTTTGTCGTTCCAGCATGTTGAATACCCTCCCCCATGCAATAATATTCATACAAAATAAGAAGCGCTATCACCATTATCAAACACGACAGGCTATCTGTTTGCTAGTAAATATACGTATATACGCCATGCTATATAGCGCGGAGATTCAATATTCCGCAAGCATGGTCTTATGTTCGATACTCGGCGTTGATACGAATGTATTCATGCGTCAGATCGCCACTCCAGACGGTGGCGGAAGCATCCCCGAGACCCAAATCTACATGTAGCGTGAACTCATCCCGTGCGAATACAGCCATGCCGTCCTCGTCGTGGTAATCGGACAAAAGATTTCCATTTTCCAACATATGCACATCGTTGGCAGCCAGGGCGATGCGCCTGCGGTCAATCTCCACGCCGCTATTGCCGATAGCGGAAAGAATACGTCCCCAGTTGGCATCGGAACCGGCAAAGGCCGTTTTGACCAGCGGCGAAACAGCAATGGCGCGGCCCACGGTGCGGGCATCCGTTTCGCTGGCGGCGCCCGTGACTTCAATGGTGACGAACTTGGATACGCCTTCGCCATCGCGCACAATCATTTGCGCCAGTTCCACACACACCCCGGTCAGCGCTGCTTCAAATTCATTCGTATGCGCCAGCGGCGCATGCCCCAAGCCGATGCCGGAGGAGAGCAGGTACAGCGTGTCGTTGGTGGATGTGTCGCCATCCACGGAAATGCAGTTGAATGAGTGGTTTGCAACACGCTTCAGCATCGGCTGGAGTTGCGTGGTGGAAAGCGGCGCATCGGTGGCGACAAAGGCCAGCATCGTGGCCATGTTCGGATGAATCATGCCGCTGCCCTTGGCGATTCCGGTAATGGTGTAGTCGCCAATTTTTCGGGATGTCCACTTGGCGAAGGTGTCCGTGGTGCGAATCGCATTGGCAGCCACTTCCCAGTTGTCGGGATTAAGCGAATCGACGGCTTGCTGCATGCCTTCACGGATGCGTTCAATGGGAAATGGCGTGCCGATGACACCGGTGGAAGCGGAGAGAACGTTGTCAGCATCAACGTTTGCGGCTTCTGCCCCGGCCTCAATCAGTTGTTGCGACCACACCCGCTCCATCTCGCCGACGCCGGCATTGGCATTACCGCTGTTGGCGACAATGCATCGAATGTTCTCACTGTTTGTTTTGATGGTGGCCTGTCCCATATCCACGCACGCGGCGCGAAAACGATTCTGCGTGAATATACCTGCTGCATGACAAGACACATCGGCTATTATAAGTGCTAAATCATGGCGTTTACCTTTGAGTTCCGGGGATTTAACACCGCACGATGCCGTGCCGACCCGGAAACCGGGAACCGGCAGAGATGGGTCAAGTTTCGGCGGGTTGACTGGCATGAAGGCGTATCCTTAGGCCGCCTTTCGTTTGCCGTGGCACTGTTTGTATTTCTTGCCTGAACCACAGGGACATGGATCATTGCGGCCCACCTTGGGCTGGGTGCGACGATAGGTCTGTGGCGCTTCTTCCTCCACCTCATCCCCGTGGCTGAATTGCATGGGCGTGGTCTGACGGGGTTCCTCGACCGGAACCGGTTGCTCCACCTGCACATGATGCAATGCCAGCATAGTCTCCAGCCGAATACGTCCGAGCATGGCGGCAAACATTTCGAAGGATTCACGTTTGTATTCCTGCAACGGCTGTTTTTGTGCATAGCCGCGCAAACCCACGCTCTGGCGCAGGTGGTCCATGGCCAGCAAGTGGTCTTTCCAATGTTGGTCGAGCATCTGTAAAACCAGAAACTTCTCGAACCCCCGCATCTGTTCTTCACCGACTATAGCCTCTTTTTCCATCATCATGTCTGCCAGCGCCGCACAGATATGGTCCACCATACCGCCTGCATCTTCTATATCGTCATTGTCCACCCATTCCTGTACCGGTGCATCCAGTGTTAACCGCTCCAGCAGTTCGTCATGCAACCCCTGAATATCCCAGTTATCGGCATAAGATTGTGCCGGCATATGACGATCAACCAGCGTGGCCACAAAATCACGGCGCATGTCTTCGATGACATCACGGACGTCATCGGCCTCCAGCAGCTCGCGGCGCTGCGAATAAATTACATCACGCTGCTGGTTCATCACATCGTCATATTCCAGCAACTGTTTGCGGATATCGAAGTTGCGGCCTTCCACCTTCTTCTGGGAGTTTTCAATGGCTTTGGTAACCCACGGATGCTCAATAGCTTCACCTTTTTCAAAGCCCATCTTGGTCAACATGGCTTGCATCTTCTCGCCGCCGAAGATGCGCATAAGATCGTCTTCCAGCGACAGGTAGAAGCGTGTTGAACCGGGGTCTCCCTGACGCCCTGAGCGTCCGCGCAACTGGTTGTCGATACGGCGGGATTCGTGCCGTTCCGTACCGATGATGTGCAGGCCTCCTGCCTTGACGACCTCTACATGCTCCGCTTTGCACATGGCGCGGATTTCTTCTGCTTTTTTCTCCCGCTCGTCGTCGGACAATTTGCCCGGTAATTGTGCTATCAGCATATCCGGATTGCCACCCAGCATGATATCCGTGCCCCGCCCGGCCATGTTGGTGGCAATGGTGATCGCGCCCTTGCGGCCTGCCTGCATCACGATTTCCGCTTCACGTTCATGATGTTTGGCATTGAGCACTTCGTGCGGGATATCCTGTTTTTTCAGTAAGTCGGAAATATGTTCCGATTTTTCGATCGAAGTAGTACCCACCAAAATTGGTTGGCCGGTCCGATGGGTGGAGATGATATCTTCGAGGATGGCTTCATACTTATCTTCCTGATCACGATAAATAAGGTCTGCTTTATCGTCGCGGATCATCGGCTGGTTGGTTGGTACGATGACCACTTCCAGGTTGTAGATTTTCTGAAACTCTTCAGCTTCGGTGTCGGCCGTACCGGTCATGCCCGCAAGCTTGTTGTACATGCGGAAATAATTCTGGAAGGTGACGCTTGCCAGCGTCTGATTCTCCGGCTGTACCGTCACGCCTTCCTTGGCTTCCAGGGCTTGATGCTGGCCGTCGGAATAGCGCCGTCCCGGCATCATGCGGCCGGTAAATTCATCAATAATAACGACCTCATCGTTGCGAACGATGTAATCCACTTCGCGGGTGAACAGGGTGTTGGCGCGCAGGCACTGGGTGGCCGCATGCATAAGATTAACGTTTTCCGGATCATAGAGGTTGCCATCGGGCATTAGCCCTTCGGTACGGAACAGTTCCTCTACATGCTCCATGCCTTTCTCGGTGTAGGAAACAGCCTTGTCCTTTTCATCCTTCTCAAAGTCGCTGGCATCCAGTTGCTTGATGATGGCGTCTACTTTTTGATACAGATCGCCTGCCTGTTCGGCGGGGCCGGAAATAATCAGCGGTGTTCGCGCCTCGTCAACCAGGATGGAATCCACCTCATCAACAATGGCGAAATTCAACTCGCGCTGTGCCAGTTCCTCCTTGCTAAAGGCCATATTGTTGCGAAGATAATCGAAACCGAACTCGTTATTGGTGCCGTAGGTAATATCAGCGGCATAGGCGTCCCGGCGGGCATCATTATCCAGCCCGTGCACAATTACACCAGTCGTTAACCCGAGAAAACTGTATAAGCGACCCATCCACTCGGCGTCACGGCTGGCCAGATAATCATTGACCGTGACCACATGCACGCCTTTGCCCGAAAGGGCATTGAGATACACCGGCAGAGTAGCCATAAGTGTCTTGCCTTCGCCGGTTTTCATCTCGGAGATCATGCCATCGTGTAGAATCATCCCGCCAATGAGCTGCACATCAAAGGGGCGCATACCAAGCACGCGGTGGCTGGCTTCACGGGCTACGGCGAAGGCTTCCGGCAGCAGGTTGTCCAGACTCTCACCCTGACTTACGCGTTCCTTGAATGCCCCTGTTTTTGCAGTCAGTTCTTCATCGGACAGGGCCTGTATCTGCCCCTCCAGGGCATTGATCTTGTCCACAACGGGATACATTTCTTTCAGAATCCGCTCATTGCGGCTCCCGAATACTTTGGTCAGAACTTTAAACATGATGTCGCTTGCTCCTGCACGCCTTCAAATCAGGCGGTGCAATCTAGCCCAGATTTTTCATGAAGTCATGCGGTGAAACCCGGCTTGTTCATGTAATGCTGGCATGGTACTTGCGGGTAGTATGTGACCCTTTCGTATTGTGCTTCCGGGGTGTTTAAAACAGACATATGAGGTTAAAGCATGGGACAGGCTTTGATTCAGCAGTGCCATAAAATTCTGGTTGATTCACTGGGCCAAAATGGGGGGAGCGGTCTGTCTGCGCTGGCCGCCTATATTGTACAGGCAGATTCAAAACAATCATTACCTCCGGTGATAGCAAATATTCTCAAGGACGGGGTGTTGCCAGGCAATCTGTTTCGAGCCCTGTTAAAATGCCAATGGGTCGTATTGGAGCATCGTCTTTCCACATTGAAAGATTTGTCTCCCAAGGATCAGGTGAGTGGATTGAAACAGACGATGGAGCACTTCAACTATATTGAAGAGGCCATCATTGAAGGTGGAGAGAAGATTTCAGCCACACAACTTGATGAAGCAAAAAGAGCACTTGATATCGAACAGCAGGCGCATGCGTTGACTGTATCCATGAATCATTGGAAGGCGTCGGAAAAAATCAAGATACTTAATTATTATAAAGGAATGCCCGTGCAGGCCGTTGCAAAGATTCTGAATATTCAGGGCAAGCCCGGTGAGGAAATGATTACGGTTTGCTTCGCGGATGAAGTAAGCCGGGTGATTGCCGTTGCTCCGGAGGAGGATAGCGTGTTGTCCCCATGCATGGGTAAAGGAAACTTTGTTAAATTGTCCTTATTCCGTGTAGGCCGTGAAGAAATTATATTCAATGTATCCGGAATCTGTACTCGCCGGGAAGGCACATTTCAAGAAGTCAGGGTTCAACCGGTTAAAGCGAGGGATACCGAATTATATCGGCACGAACAATTGATAGCTTCCGGCCAGTTGCATGATTTATCCCTTACCGGGATTGGTGTTCAGTTTCCTGATTCTGAACGGTCGCCTTGCAGTGAAGGTGAAACTCTGGATTTCCGAATCAAGTTTGAAGATAGAATCTTGCAAGGCTCCGGTTGGGTGCGGTCATTACGCAAGCATAACGATATGATGTTTATGGGTATTGAAATCCGACCGGAGG
>CAZEMN010000120.1:0-5630 GCA_964513335.1 uncultured Zetaproteobacteria bacterium
TGCATCCTTCCTTTGCCGGCAATGTCGTCAAGGCCATGGCCAGCGCCAGACGGGGACATAAGGTGGTCAGCCGTGCTCTGGTCAAAAATCAACCCGTGAGAACGGATGGGGAAGCGCTGATAGCCAGACTGAACGATCAGTTACGGCCACGAACACATGCCGTCCGGCGACTGGCACCAAATATCGTGGAGGTGGTGGTGCATGCACCAAAGGCAGCATCAGCCTTCCATCCCGGCCAGTTCTACCGCCTGCAAAACTATGAAACACTCGCGTCTCAAGTGAACGGAACCCGCCTGGCCATGGAGGGTCTGGCCCTGACCGGCGCCTCCGTAGATCTTGATCAGGGGTTGATTTCACTCATCGTGATGGAAATGGGCGGCTCCTCCGACCTGTGCGCTCAGCTCAAACCCGGCGAGCCGGTCGTTCTGATGGGACCGACCGGCAGCCCGACTGAAATTTATGAGGGTGAAACGGTACTTCTCGCCGGCGGCGGTCTGGGCAATGCCGTCCTCTTTTCCATCGGTCAGGCTTTCCGGAAAGCGGGCTCCAGAGTGCTCTACTTCGCCGGTTACAAAAAGATCATCGACCGCTACAAGGTGGAAGAAATCGAGGCAGCCGCTGATGTGGTGGTGTGGTGCTCGGATGAAGCTCCGGGGTTCACGCCCACGCGGCCACAAGATACGAGCTTCGTCGGTAATATCGTTGAAGCCATGGATGCCTATGCCAACGGCGGGATGGGCGAGCCTTCCATTCCACTACTTGAGATCGACCGCCTTATTGCCATCGGTTCGGCAGGCATGATGGCGGCGGTTGCACGGGCGCGCCACGGTGTACTCAAGGGCATGCTCAAACCGGACCACGTGGCCATTGGCTCCATCAACTCACCCATGCAATGCATGATGAAGGGTATTTGTGCCCAGTGTCTGCAAGTACACCGCGATCCAGAAACAGACGAAGAAACCATGGTTTTTTCCTGCGCCAACCAGGACCAGTTGCTGGACTGGGTAGATTTTTCCGTACTCATGGAGCGCCTTGGACAACAGTCGGTGCAGGAAAAACTCACGGTACAATGGATCGATCACTGTCTGGTCCGGATCGGAATACGCAACGGGTAAATATGCCACGGGGTTAGTCCTGCAATCATACATTTTTCTCACGATTGAGACTCTTTGTGGCATCAAAATCACTACCGGGAATATCCGCGCCTTATCGTACAGTCGCCGGTTCACCCACTGATTGTATCATGGCATGCGTTTCACCCCGTTTTTGTCAGGGTGTTCCTGTCAGTATGATGGAAAATGTCATCCTGCTGATGAATCCTGAGCTGTGTATCCTCGTTGTAACTGAAACTTCCATCCTTATGTATATTGACCGTTAAATCGTAGCGAACGGTCTTGAAAGCCTGGTCGAGAAACGGGTTGGACAGGATGCCGAAGGTTGTTGAACCGCAAACCGCAGACATGCTCAGTTCCGTGGCATCAATCGATGTTATGCCTCCGGCGAGAACGGTGACGCCCCGCGGCACCATGAAACAGCGCATCACCTGTTTGGCCTGCACGTCCCACAGCCAGTAGCCGGTTTCCTCATGGAAGGCTTCATCCGCATCCAGCGGCCAGGCGGTGGTCGCGTAACGCAGGCCGTACAGCACCTGCGGGCCGTTGACCACCGGCCCCAGCGGTTCAAAGCTCAGGCGTTCACGGTATCTGGTTTCGACTGCTCCCGATTGTCCCGGCGCAATATCTATCCCTGCGTCGCCTTCCCATATGCCTGCCAGCGGGGCAAGCGGTCCCAGTCCTGCCAGAAGACCATCGTTAACTTCGGAAGATTGATCATGGTCGCTCATATCTGCTCTCCTTTGTTCGTACCATTGTACAATTATGGCATACGTGGACGATGGATGCGATTCAGTTTCGGGTCTGTCAGGCTCTTCATGAAAGCAATGAGATCGGATTTTTCTTTTTTGGTTAAATGCAATGGTTCGATTAGATCATCCTGATGCGCATTCTTCGGGTCGCCACCTTTGTTGTAGTGGTCAATGACCTGCTCCATGGTAGAAAAAGCACCGTCGTGCATGGAAAACAGAAAAGACGCCGAGTTGTAGAGCGTCGGGGTTTTGAATGCACCCTTGTCATCCTCATCATGCGTGACGGCATACCTTCCCGTATCCTCTTTCAACGGTCCCACTTGCGGCACACCAATGTTGTGAAATGCATTGTCCGTCAACAAGGGCGGCGTATGACAGGCAGCGCATTGCGCCTTGTCGCGGAACAGATCAAAGCCACGTTTCGCTGCCGGGGAAAGAGCCTTTTTATCACCGTTAACATAACGCTGGAAGGGCGAATGCCGGGCGATGAGCGTTCGTTCGTAAGCTGCGATGGCTTTGGCGATATTCTGCCGGGTGACATCTTCACCGAATGCTTTATGGAAGCCTTTTTTGTATGCGGGGATGGTATTGAGCTTTTTGACAATGGCCGCAACGTCTCCGCCCATTTCACCGGGGGCCGAGATGGGGCCCATGTGGCCGGGAAGCGCGCCGGTCTGTTCCTCAAGTGATGCCGCCCGTCCATCCCAGAACAGCGATGTATAGTAGGCGGCATTGACCCACGATGGTGCCCACCGGCCAAGCTCGCCGCCCTGACCGAAGGAGCGTGGCGTGTGTCCACCGCCGCCAGCGAAGGGCAGATGGCAACCGGCACAACTGATAGAATTATTTTTGGACAGGCGGATGTCGAAAACCAGTTGGTGGCCAAGGGTTATTTTCGCCCTGGATTGAGGATTGTCAGCAGGTACGGGCACGGGTGGCAGTTTCCAGTCGGCCAGGTCTTCGGCGCTTGCTTTGGAGAACGGTAATATACCCGCTACCAGGGCAAGGGTGCACATGAACAGGGTGGGTACTGTATATTTCATTTAGACTCCTAGATAGGATGGGTTCCTATTTGATGTCATCATAGATATTTTTATCCAGTTGTCAATAGATACTATTTAGTATAGAATACTAACTATGAATATTGTCTCTCAATCCGGTGATCCGCATGCGCTGTTGCGAGCGCATGGTCTGCGCGCCACGCCACAGCGCGTTGCTGTAACTCAATTATTGCTGAAGCAGGCAACACATGTTACGCCGCGAGACGTTTATACGGCATTGAATGCTGACTTTCCTTCCATGTCGCAGAACACCGTGTATCTGACACTGACGCATTTGGAGCAGGCCGGGCTGTTACGCCGCATGTACATTGCGGGGCGGATGGTATTCGACAGCAATACGCAGATGCATGACCATGCCTGTTGCAGCCATTGCGGTAGAATTATGGATTTACCGTCAGCCGGGCAGTCAGATGCTCCCGGCGAATTGGGTGGATGGCAGGTGGCGGGACAAAGCCGACTGTGGACAGGGATTTGCCCCGATTGTATCCAGCCTGTGCGCTAAATTACGTTGAGTTGTGCCGCTTGCCACAACATCCAACTGCCCAGAAAACACAGCAATACCGCAAAAGCATGCTGCAATTTTTGAGTTGGCAGACGTTTCAGCAAGATGCCACCCAACACTGCGCCTACAGCGGCAATGGCACTGATCGTGGCTGCCGATACAATTGAAAAATGAAGGTGCCCGATATAAGCCAGTGCGCCGGATGTTGCATTCAAGGTGATGAGCACCAGTGAATGGCCCACGGCAACAGGGAAATCCTTAATGCCGAGATAAATCAGTGCGGGAACCAACAGAAAACCTCCACCGACACCCAGAACCCCGGTTAAAACACCAATAACAAATCCAACCAGCAACGCGGGTATCCAGCGAAATATGCCGACCTTTGTTTCCAGTTTCACACCAACAATCCACCATGCAACAAAGAAAATCAGCAGTCCCAGAAGCAGCAACTGCACTATTTCCGGCACATACAACCCGATCCGTGCGCCAATGGCTCCGCCGAGCATGCCTGAAACAGCAAGGCTGATCAGGAGTTTGATCTGGATAAAACGCCAGACACGTTGATGAATTGCAGCGGTGAGCGAAACAAATGCGACTACCCACAAACTCATGGCAATGGCTTCTTTCACACCGACATCCATCAGTGCCATGATGGTTGGAACGGTTGCCATACCGCCACCCGCCCCGAACAGACCCAGAACCAGGCCGATACCGAGTGCGGCGGGGATCATGATTGGGTTCATGACAAGTGATATATCCAGAGTTTCACGGGTATGGAGTCATGTGGGTTAAGTTACAGAGCAAAGGGCAAGAATATGTTTTATGATGTTCCCTGTTCCGGTTGCCCACACGCCAGATTGGCCGGAACAGCTTCATGAATCTTCTTCGGATCCGGCAAATTCAGGTTGTTCATGAATTCGATAAAGCCTTCACGTCCGAGATTTATGCGCGGGTTGTACAATTTTTCTTCACCAATGGTGGATTGTGTCATACCCCGGTAATCGTGGCCGGGGTAAACGTGCGTATCATCCGGCAGGGCATAAAGTTTTTGCGTGATTGAATCATACAATTTACCCGCATTACCCTGCTGGAAATCACTACGGCCACAGCCGCGAATAAGCAGTGAATCCCCTGTAAATACGATGTTCTCGCAAACAAAACTCAGGCAGGTATTGGTATGCCCGGGCGTTTCCAATACATGAAGTTTATGCTTGCCAAATGTGAGGATGTCACCCTCCTTCTGGTTCATATCAATGCAATCGACGTTACCGTTTGCCGATACGCCGGTCTTGCAGCCGGTACGTTCGCGCAAATCGCCCAGCCCCGTAATATGATCGGCATGAACATGTGTGTCGATCGCATAAATGAGTTTCAGGCCCAGTTCACCAAGTAATTTTGTGTCACGGTCAACCTGGGTTTTTACAGGGTCAATTAACACCGCTTCATGACTCTCTCCATCAGCGATCAGATAAGTATAAGTCCATGTTTCTTCATCAAACAGTTGGCGAAACAGCATGATGATTCTCCTTGTTGTTCATTATTATTGTGTTGAATCGAATTCATCAAAAGCATGCAAGGCTTCGGCGGCATACATCAGCGATGGACCGCCGCCCATGTAAATAGCTACGCCAAGAGCATCCTCAATTTCCACTCGTGTTACGCCAAGCTTTACCAGTGATTGAACATGGAACCCAATGCAACCCTTGCAATGTCCGGCGATACCGATGGCCAGCGCAATCAGTTCCTTTGTCTTTCTGTCCAGCGCACCATCTTTCATGGCTGCACTGGCCATGGAGGAGAATCCCCGCATTACATCAGGCTGGTCTTTCCGAAGTGTGTTTATCGATACGGATAATCGTTGCGTCAGTTGTTGATAGTCGTTGTTCATTGAAGAGCCTCCATATGTGTTGTATTGTAACAAGTATATTGCATACGTCTGGAGACGCTATGAGTCATGATGGCTGGGGTTGCCCCCATGAAGAAGACGAACATTGCCGACGGGTCAAGAATCATCCCTGCGATCCCGGCATGAAAGGCTGCGTTCTTGCCGGTCGTTTCCTGTTCAGCAATGAGGATAAAAATATTTCCCGTCGTCCCAAAAGTGAATCCCGCAAGATAAAATCCCCTTGAGAAGCGAGGGCGGTGTACCGCCTTCGCTGGTTTTATGGTTATTTCAGGCGCATCAACCCCAGCCTTTTCATAA
>CAZEMN010000121.1:0-5607 GCA_964513335.1 uncultured Zetaproteobacteria bacterium
TCGATGCTGGCGCTTTGGCGGGAACGTTGCCGCTATATGCTGGTGGATGAATATCAGGACAGCAGCCGAGTCCAATATGATTTTATACGCCTGCTTGTACCGCCCGATGGGAATCTGACTGTCGTGGGCGATGATGATCAGTCCATCTACGGCTGGCGTGGTGCTGAAATCAGCAATCTGTTCCGGCTTGATGAAGATTATCCAGGATTGACGGTCATCAGGTTGGAGGAAAATTACCGTTCGACTGGTGCCATTCTCCACACAGCCAATATGTTGATCAGCAACAACAGCCAGCGGATGGGTAAACAGTTGCGTGCCAATCTGGGGCAGGGTAAGCCTCTGCGCATATGGGATACAGCGACACCCGAGGATGAAGCTGAACGTGTTGCGGCTGATGTTGTAGCGAGACATGCAAGCTCAAAAAGTAAATGGAATGATTTTTGTATTCTTTACCGTGCTTCGTACCAGTCGCGACAGCTTGAACTGGCGCTGCGCGAGCAGGAAGCGCCTTACCATGTCAGTGGCGGCATCTCCTTCTTTGAGCGGACGGAGGTACAGGATGTGCTGGCGTATTTACGCCTGATTGCCAATGCAGATGACGATCTGGCATTTTTGCGAGCAGTAACTCGCCCACGTCGTGGCTTGGGGGACAAGGCATTGGGTGCATTGGGGCTGTTTGCACAGGAGTGCCAGCTTTCATTGCTGGATGCATGCTTTCGGGATGATTTTATACACAAACGCGCTCCGGTTTTTACTGCATTTGCTAATCTGGTTGTTGAACTGGAACATCGTTTCCTGCACGGCGAAGCGGATGATGCGTTTGATGCTCTACTGGCCGATTCCGGTATCGAAACCATGCTTGAAGCTGAGGCCGATGATGAAAAAGAGCGGGATTTCCGTATGGCCAATGTCCATGAATTACGGCGCTGGTGGATACTGCATGCTGAGAATGGCGGAAAGCTCGATGCTTTCATCCAGCGACTGACTCTTTTTACGGATAAGGAAGGTGATGAAAGCGGTAATGCCGTGCGATTGATGACGGTACATGCGGCCAAAGGGCTGGAATTTGACCATGTGTATATCGTAGGTATGGAAGAAGGCAGTTTTCCGCACAGGAATGCCGTGGAAGAGAAACGCATGGAAGAGGAACGGCGCCTGATGTATGTGGCAATGACCCGTGCGCGCTTTTATCTGACGTTAAGCCATGCCAGAAAGAAACGGCGCTTTGGGCAAATCGAGATTCAATCACCCTCTCCATTTTTGGGTGAATTGGGTGATGTGCATGTGCAGTGGGTGGATAAAGAACCGGAGTCTGATGCATCAATGGAGGAAAGCGAGTCACATATGGCGGCCATGCGCAGGGCGCTAGGCCTGGGATAAGATATTCAGACCTGTTTACTTGCTGAAATCAAGTACCTGCGAGGCCTGCATTTCTTCGGCGCGCACCGCTTTTACAATGGCATAGTTCGGACCAGTTTCAATCACGGTCTGTACCTTAAAATGAGCGCTTTTACTCTCATCCGAGATGATAAAGGCCATTTTCCGCATGATATGAGCATCCGGAAAAATAATGGTCAGTTCTTTTTTTCCCGGCTTGACCAGAATAGGCCATGCCCGTCCCTGGATGGAATCGTCTTCAGCGCCACCCATCATCGCACCTTTCATCAAACGGTATTTTTCACGGATAAATTGTAACCCAATACGCTGCTCGCCCGGTTTGGGTTCCCTGAACCAGCGGATAAAAGCCAGCATGGGTTCGTTTTTGTGGGGAAGCCAGTTTACTCCGACAATGGCACCTACGCCATTTTCCAGTGGCTCGAAAGAGACACGTTCCAGACAGGCGCCACCTTTACTGATATCAATGACCGACCATGCCGCGGCATTGGCCCGTTCTGTTGGCGCGTATTCATATTCATTCATAACCAGAGCGGTGTGCGATTCAACCAGAGCCTTGTTCAGCTTTGGTTCGAAAATAACACGCACACCAGCATAATCCTGCCTTTCGTGTGAGCGTTTTTTGGCATGCATGGATTCAAGGATGGCGTTGCCGCCGAGAATGGTGGCATGCAGGGCTTCTTCGGTGTGCAGATCCTGTTTTTGTAGGTCGGGGCTGTTCAACACGGTTTCTACCCGGTTAACGGCCGTGACCAGACGATCAACGAATTCATCCATGGGGATGGCAATCCCATCCGATATAAATTCAGATGGCAGTTTGGAGGTGACTTCCGGTGCGGTATGTGGCCGCATGAAATTGGTAAAAAGAAAGCTTGAACCTTCAAGGTCAGCGGGAGCATCGCCCTTATGGCAGAAACGGGGCTTGAGAACGCCAATATGATTACTGAGTTCCTGCCAAATTGTCTTCTGAACCAGCCTGGATTTGCCAAAGAAATCCAGTTTGCGCAAGATTTCATGGCTGGATACCGCTCTTTCCAGACGGTCACGTTCAGAGACTGCGTCCTCGGGTAAAACAGGCAACACGGCTAGTCCCAGGCGGGAAAGATCGAACACCTGCCGCGTGGTGATAACGGCCGGCACCCGGTATTCCTCAAGCCCCTGGCGCAACAGCTTTGCGGCCAATTCAACTGCATTGGCCGCCATATCCACAACGATGCGGTAATAACTTGGTTGAGACCGTGCGGCCTTCTGCACCATGTTCACGCCAATCTTGTGTGCGTTGAGAACGGCGGCGGTCATCTCCGCATCAAATAGTTCCAGTTCGCGTTCAAATCGGTTCAGTACCTTCAGGCGAAAATGCAGAGGGATCAGTGGGTTGGAATTCAGGCGGCCCAGATAATCTTTCATGCTGCGGCGCAGGATGTCGGTTTCTTCGGGTGAAGAGCCGATAATGTATTTGGCCAGTCGCTTTTCAATATCCATGAAGGGCAAGGTAATGGCATCCGTGAGTAATTCAGCCTTGCCCAGTTCCAGACGTTGGGGATGTAAGCGTAAATCCGTATCCAGTTCGAAGGATACGGTTTCCATTAAACGGCGTGCAGATTCCTGATTTACTTGTTTTCCGCTATCCATGACCTGCATTCATCTTTTTTATATTTAATCATACCGTCTTGATAGACGCAAGCGCATGGTTTGTCAAAGGAATTTATATCTGATGACTTCGCAAAAAGGCATCAACATGCCCATGGACGGATTTCTTATGACTTCACGTATACGGTATTAATCACCAGTCTGAATGCGCTCGACCAGTTCGCGCACGCTTGGAATGAAGCCATTTGCATAGAATGGGTCTTCGGCAAAACGGTAGGCGGAGTGACCGGCAAACATTAAATGTGAATCCGGTTCGGCACCATGCGCAATTTCCTGTAAGGTCTTCTGGATACAGAAGCTTCGCGGGTCTGCCTTGCGTCCTGTTGTGCCGGCTTCGTTGGCCGCCCAGTTGGAGAACTTGCACTGTGACAGGCAGCCCATGCAGCCCAACTGATCTTCCCTGATCTCCCTTGCTTTTTCGGGTGTGACGAACACCAGTGTCGAATCAGGCGTGGGCAACGCCTTGGCGTAGCCATCGCGAATCCAGTTGTCCGCGAGTTTGCGGTCATATTTGGTGACAAACACTTCGCGGTTGCGGACGCCGAAGGTGAGCGGAGCAATATGATCACCAGATGGGCGATCCATGAAGGGAATTTCGCGATCGTTGCGTTCATACAATTCGTGCAGAAAGTTGTTGTAAACCGCCGATGAATAAAAGCCGGTCGGTGAGAACCTGTTCAGCTTGATATCACCATCTTTCAGTTGAAGAAGGCGTTTCTTCCATGCATCAGAAATTGGGCTTTCACGGGTCAGGAGCGTACGGGTGCCGAACTGGAATGCGATTGGGCCGATTTCCGGATTATCCATCCAGTCGGACCATTCGCGTAGAAACCAGACGCCGCCTGCCATAATAATGGTGGTGTCTTGCAGACCGAGCTCGTTCATGGTTTTGCGCAGTTCGGCGACGCGCGGATAGGGATCGCCCGGTTTTTCCGGATCCTCGGCGTTGGATAAACCATTGTGTCCACCAGCCAGCCACGGGTCTTCGTAGACCACGCCACCGAGCCATTCCGGAAACTTGCGATAGGATCTGAGCCAAAGGGCGCGAAAGGCGCGGGCCGAAGAAATGATGGGATAATAATACACTTTGTATTGCGCCGAGATGGGTGCCAGACGGAACGGCATGCCGGCACCGCAGGTAACGCCATGGATCAGTCCCCTGGCACCTTCCAGCACGCCGTGAAGCACACGTTCGGCGCCACCCATTTCCCACAGGACATTGGCATGAATGCGACCCTCGCCACCCGCTACGTCATGGGCGATTTTCGCCTGATTGATACCACCGGCAATCGCCTGGCTAACCAGTTCCTCAAAGCGTGCCTTGCGGCTTTTGCCGTGATAAACGGTACGGATGATATTGCCTTGCTCATCCACGCTATCCGCATTGACCGCCGAAAATGTGCCAATACCGCCTGCCGCAGCCCATGCACCGGAACTTTCCCCGTTGGACACGGCAACGCCCTTGCCTCCCTCGATCAGGGGCAGAACTTCCTTGCCGGACATCATCACGGGCTTGAGCATCATAGACATATATTGTCCTTTCGATTGAGTCGGTTAATCTTGCCAAACCTAACCGACGAACAGGTGGCTGGAAACATGATTATTGGCATTCCCAGAGAAATCAAGAATCGCGAGCATCGCGTGGCGCTCACTCCCGCTGGCGCACGGCAACTGGTGCAGGACGGACATAAAGTGTGCATGGAGCATGAAGCGGGCGTAGGAAGTGGTTTTTCCGATGCAGATTATGAAGCTGCGGGTGCATGTATTGCCGCAACGCCTGAGGACGTGTGGGCGGCTGATCTTGTGCTAAAAATCAAGGAACCGTTACCGGAAGAGTATATCCATCTGAGGCCCGGACAATACCTTTTTACCTACCTGCATCTGGCCGCAGTGCCAGAATTGTTGGATGTATTGCTGGAAAAGAGCGTGCGCGCCATTGGTTATGAGACCGTACAGATGAACGATGGAAGTTTACCGTTGCTTGCGCCCATGAGCCGGGTTGCCGGGCGTTTGGCAACCCAGATCGGCGCATCGTTATTACAGAAGGAGAATGGAACGCAGTATCCGGGAAGGGGTGTGTTGATGGGCGGGGTTGATGGCGTCGAGCCTGCACACGTGCTGGTTCTCGGCGGCGGGAATGTTGGCTGCAACGCTGCGGAGGTGGCTTTAGGCATGGGCGCGTCGGTACAGATTCTGGATGCCAGTGCGGACTGCGTATCTCAACTCAGGCAGGGCTTCTCAGGGTTTGGTGAGGCCTGCGATGTGCGTTTCTTTGCTGAGCAATTGATGTTCGAGGCGCTGGAAGCGTGCGACCTTCTGATTGGCGCGGCGTTGATTCCGGGTGAACACGCGCCGCTCCTGCTCACTCCGTCGTATCTGGAACGGATGGCCGGAGGTGTGTTTGTGGATGTGGCCATTGATCAGGGCGGCATTTCACAAACCAGCCGTCCGAGCAGCTACGATGAACCTGTGTATGTCGAGGCAGGCGTCTTGCATTGTTGCCTGCCCAACCTTCCAGCCGCCGTGCCGGTGAGTGCCACCCAGGCGTTAACGCACGCAACC
>CAZEMN010000122.1:0-5578 GCA_964513335.1 uncultured Zetaproteobacteria bacterium
ATCAATTGCTGCGGCGTCACCGGCTTGGTGATATAATCATCCACACCCAGCGTCAAACCTTTGATCTGATCGTCCAGATTATCCAGCGAGCTTAAAAACACGAATGGCGTCAGGTTGTACTGCTTCTGCTTGCGAACCTCGTTGTAGAAAGCCCAGCCATCCATGTTCGGCATCATGATGTCAGCTAAAATCAATTCTACTGAACGCTTTGCGAGAATATCCAGCGCCTGCTCCCCGTCCTCGGCTTCCAGCACGCGGAATCCGCCCTGATGCAGAAAATGTGCCGTCAAATCCCGGCTGGAGCCAGAATCTTCAACGACAAGTATGGTCTTCATCATGTTTTCTTCTTCCCCTGTTGCGGACCGGCTTGTACCGTATTCCAACCTTCCGGGTTGAGGAAACGAGCAGCGGCAGCCTTGACGTCGTTCAGTTTAACCGCATTGATGCGCTTCTTCCACACCTGGAGGTAATCCAGCGGCAGTTCGTAAAATCCAATCATGGACATCAGTCCTACGCGCTTGGCATTGGAATCCATTCTGTGAGCAAAACTGCCGGTCAGGTTGGCCTTGGCCGCAGCCAGTTGTTGTTGGCTGATATGGCCATCGTGCATTTTCCGCATAACATCCTGTACAACCTTGAGTGCCTGTTCCGCCTGATCAGCGCGGGTTTGCAGGGTGACCACAAAGGGGCCGGAGACCGCCAATGGAGAAAAATAGGAATAGACACCGTAAACCAGCCCTCGCTTTTCACGCACCTCATTCATCAGCCGGGATGCAAAACCACCTCCTCCCAGGATATGGTTGAGCAACATATCGGCAAAGAAATCCGGTGCGTAACGGGACGGCCCCAAGCTGGAAAGCTGCACGGTCATCTGCCGTGTGGGCATCAAAACATGGTGCTTCTGGCCACGAACAATCTCCGGCTTCGCGATATCTTTTAGCCCTTTTTCAGGTGTGCCTTTCCATCCGGCAAATAGCGGCTGAATTTGTTTCAGCACTTCTTTCATCGTCACATCACCACTGATTGCAAGCACCGCACCCCGTGGCTTGAACTGGTGACGGTACAGAGATTGCAAATCAGCCAGATTAAGCCGCCCAAGACTATCAACATCGCCACCCGAACGGTGGCCATATCCATGATGCGGATAAAGCGTACGGGCAGTCAATTGTGCGGCGCGAACACCCGGTTCTTCCATTGATTTCCTGGCAGCGGAAATTGCATCCGTTTTCAGGATAGCAAAGCGCTTTTTGTTCCAGCCCGGCATCAACGCCGCTTCGGTCAGGGCATGAACGCCTTCCGGCAATGCCTCTTTCAATACGGTCATGCCAATGGAAAGGCTATCCCGGCTGGCGCTCACCCCAAGCCGGATAGCCTGCGCATCAAGTAAATCGGCCCACGACACATAATCATGTTTCCGCGTGTGATCTCCGAGCATGCTGGCAAGCATCGAAGCCGTACCGCCTTTTCCTTTTGGATCCAGATAACTGCCAGCAGGTACGGTCAGGCGCATCACCACCATGGGCACGTTATGCGCCTCCATCAGCAACACGCGCAAACCATTGTCCAGCCTGCTCTCCTGAATGGGAGGTACGGCGTGCGCTGCGGGTATGGCCGTAAAGCACAACAATAGTGCAGTAACAGCACTCAATATGGACTTCATGAGTGCACCTCCGGTTGCAATAATCCGGTCGTGGATCGTTCCTGTCTGATCCAGCGTTTCAATACCTGCTTGATATCCTTCGCTGTCACTTTTCGGATGGTGGCCAGCCAGACATCCCGCTTGTCCGCACCGATGCCAATTGTTTCCAGGATGCCAATTTCTTTGGCCCGCAAATACAGAGAATCCTGTGCAAACACCTCATCGGCAATCATGCGCCGCTTTGCGGCAGCCAGTTGTGCTTTGTCCGGACCCGTCTTTTTCAAATGATTAATCGTCGCCCAGAAGGCCTTCTCGAATGCCTCCGGCGTTTGTTTGGGGCCGAGCATGCCGTAGGCAAACCACAGATCGATACCCATGCCGAAAGCATCGTAACCGGCAGCGGCGGCAAAAGCCTTGCGCTGTTTGTCTACGATCTCCCGATTTAGAATGGCAGAACGGCCTCCGGCCAGTATTTCGGTCGCCACCGCCATCGCCGCCGCCTCAGTGTCATTTTTTCCCGGATGCCATACCGGCACCGGCATGGTAATAGCCAACATGGGCAATTGGGCAGGCAAAAGCGCCACCATCCGCTTCGGTCCGATGGGTTCCGGTTCTACCGGATTGAAGCGTGCGGCAACAGGCCGTTTCTGCAATCTTCCAAAGGTGTGTTTTACCGTCTTTTTGACATGCTCAAAATCCACGTCGCCCACCACCACTACGGTGGCGCTTCCGGGAATGTAATGCGCCTTGTAGAAGGCCCGCACGTCCGCAATGGTCAGGCGTTTCAAATCCTGCATCCAGCCAATGACCGGATCGCGGTACGGCGACAGGCGCAGGGCGACGGATGACAGTTCCTCGAACATGCGGCTGTTCGGGTCGTCATCGGTGCGCATGCGGCGTTCTTCCATAATTACCCGAATTTCTTTGGCAAAGTCATCCGCTGCAAGCTTTAGATGCCCAAAACGTTCGGCCTCCATGGACAACACCTCGTCCACACGGTCGGACGGAACGGTTTCGAAATAGGCCGTGTAGTCGTGACTGGTAAAGGCGTTGTCGTTGCCACCCATGGCGGCGATGCGGCGAGAATATTCACCGGGCGCGAGCTTCTTCGAGCCTTTGAACATCATGTGTTCAAACACGTGCGCCAGTCCGGTCTTACCCGGCACTTCGTCGCGGCCGCCGACCTTGAGCCATATCTGCACCATGGCTACGGGGGCGGAATGGTCTTCTTCGACAATCAGTTTAACGCCGTTCGAGAATACCGCCTGCTGCAATTTTCCCGATGTCGGAAGGTTTTCTGAGGCATAAGACTGTGTGACAAGCGGAATGAAAAGGGAAAGAATAAGGAGTAATCGCATGGGGGGGAATGTACGCAAACAGCCGTTTCATTCAAGGGGGATTATCAGCGCGCCTCGGTTATATAGGTATGTAACCGCTTACGCCAGCCAGCCAGCCAACGGGATTCATGATGTTCGGATGGAGACAGTGCCACGCGCCGGGTCAGCAGCATCTCGGCGGAACGCACAAACTCAGTGATGGCGGCAATGCCGGGTAGCTCACCATGCATCTCCGCCAGAACCTGCAACAACCCCCAGCCCTGGCCGCTATACCTCTCTTTCGGGTTCACGCCTTCTCCCTTGAAATTGACGTAATCCATCAGTGCATACATACCCATCGGGGCTGCCGCCACCCGATCAAACTGCTGGCGGATATGGCTGCGCTGGCGCTCCTGCACCGTAGCTAGAATCAGGGGAAGGGCACTTTTCAGTCGTTTTTGCATAAAATCGGCCTGAAATTGCATGGTTTTGATTAAAAACAGACGTAATTCTGTCATTTTTTGTGTTTTTTGTTCGTTTTCAAACGCTTTTCGGTTCGGCCACGGGCAGCCCTTATTGGCCTGAATCCATGATGGAATCTCAACGCCCTGCTGGCGCATGAAATGAATCAGGCCGGGGAAGCTTTCACTGAAATGTTTGTTGCTTTCAGGCGTGCCTTGCGGGTACCAGATGAAATGGCCGATGCCAAGCGAGGCAAATTCTTCGCCCTTATTCCATGAGGTCAGACAAGCTTCTTTTGCTGCACATTCATTCTGAAAAACCAGTTTGGCGATGCGTTCCAATTGAACCTGGTCCGACGCGATCGCTTCCAGCGGACCGGGAAGGAGTGCCAGCAGCGCCCCCAAGAGAAGAGTGGCTTTATTTATGGCCAACAAGAATTAATGCTACGCCGATCAGATTGATTGTGATCAGTTCCATCAACAGAGTTTGCACGTCCAGATGATCATAGATACGGATATGCTGACCGAAAGCCGCCGCGATATCGTCGAGGATAAAGCCCCAGCGAGGATCGCCGATGCCGGCCAGCTTGTAGGGTGGAATCAGGATGGCTGCAACCGAGCCTACGGTACAGATCAAAAAAACCCAGCTTTTTCATGTATTCCTCCAGCCCTCCAGTGATTCCAATGCCTTTTCCGATACCATGCGGCGGCGTTCCGCCTTGCCCAGCCTTCGCTTACCGTCCTTCCTCGGCCCCGGTGGCAGCAAACCAAAATTGATGTTCATCGGCTGGAAATCTTCGAGGCGGGTCTGCGAGATATGTGCCAGCAGCGCACCATGCGCGGTATCGGCAGGCGGTGCGCCGGGTTCGCGTCCCTGTACCGTCTCCGCCAGAAAACGCCCGGCCATCAGGCCCATGCTGGCAGACTCCACATAACCCTCGACCCCGGTGATTTGCCCGGCAAACAGGATGCGTGGCTCTTTTTTCAGGCGCAAGGTACCGTCTAGCAGGGCGGGCGATTTGATAAATGTGTTTCTGTGAAGGCTTCCGAGCCGGAAAAACTCGGCATTCTCCATGCCCGGAATCATGGTAAATACACGTTTCTGTTCACCATAGGTCATCTTGGTCTGAAACCCGACCATATTCAGCAGGCTTCCCATGCGATTGTCGCGCCGAAGCTGTACCACGGCATGATACTTTTCACCTGTAACCGGATGGTCCAGTCCGACCGGCTTCATCGGACCAAAGCGCGGCGTATCCAGTCCGCGTTCGGCCATTTCCTCGATGGGCATGCACCCCGCAAAGAACGGAACGTTCTCAAACCCTTTGAAGGCAACCTTTTCGGCTTCCACCAGTTCATGGATAAAATCTTTGTACTGCGCTTCAGTCATCGGGAAATTCAGATAATCACCAGCCTCGCCCTCTTCCACATTCTTGTCGTAGCGGTTCTTCCAATAGGCAATATCCATGTTCACCGTTTCGGCATCCACCACCGGAGCAATCGCATCGAAGAAGCTCAAATGCTCTTCGCCGGTCAGCTTGCGGATAGCATCGAACAACGCGTCACTGGTCAGCGGCCCGGAGGCGATCAGCACAAATCCATCTGACGGTATTTCCGTCACCTCACCGGAAACGATCTCAATCAGCGGCTCGTTTTTCAGCGCCTCGGTGACCAGTCCGGCAAACTGCTCGCGATCCACGGCCAGCGCCGTACCCGCCGGAATACGCGCTTCATCACCGCAACGCATAATCAGCGAATCCATGCGCCGCATTTCCTCATGCAACAGACCAACAGCATTTTCCAGATGATCGGCGCGGAAGGTGTTGGAGCAGACCAGTTCAGCGCAATCGCCGGTTTTGTGTGCCGGTGTCATCGTTGCCGGGCGCATTTCGTGGAGTTTGACGCGGATGCCGCGTTTGGCGAGTTGCCATGCCGCTTCGGAACCGGCCAAACCTGCACCAATAACCGTCACGACTTGATTTGAAAGAGAAAGATTTGAGGGGGAAGTTTTGCCCATATCGGAAAGCTACTGGCTCATTCGTTACGAACCAAGTGTTGACACAAATTTACATTTAAACCAGACTTAGTTTAGTTGAGGTCCTGTTAATACTAACCCGGATTTTTCATGAAAAAGTTAGCTGACTCCGTATAATTCTTTGTGT
>CAZEMN010000123.1:0-5538 GCA_964513335.1 uncultured Zetaproteobacteria bacterium
CTTCCACACCTTTGCCAGAACGAGCAAGGCGGCTATCGGGAGAATCAGCCTAAGCGGCTGCGCCGTTGACGGCTGGATATGATAGCCTATTGCAAGCACGTCCGCTTCAATCACCAGTGCCAGACCGGGAATCTTCCATGCCCACGGAGACGATTCCCAAGCCTTCACCGGCCAATGCTTCGACCACTGCCAGAATACCCACATGGTTGCCATACCAATAATCAATCCGGCCATAACATCCACCGGAAAATGCACACCGCCATAAATACGACCGTATGCGGCAAGCAGAAACAGACCCGATACAGCCCATGCCCGCCAATCGTTTCTCTTCCAGATCAAAAAAGCCAGTAATACCATCACACCACACGACGTTGCATGGCCGGAAGGAAATGAATGAGAAGTCAGCGTGTCGCCCAGCACATGAACATTCGCAAGTACAGCAGGCGGCCGCGGCAGGTCAAACACCCGTTTTAGCAACTGCGCAATCAGGCCGGACACTGCGAATGCGGCTAGCGCCGCGCCACCCAGGTGCAACCGGAATAACATGAGCAATGTACATGCCAGCGCAACAACCAGTCCGTCGCCCAAACCGCTGACGATGCCAAACACGGCATCCCCTGCCGGACTGTGGGCATCATTGATGAGCCGGAACAAACCGTCAGGGTTTGCCATCAATTGCATGCCGCTCCTGTGAACAGGCCCTTGTGTAATGCTGTTTCAAGATACCGGATAACAGATCACGGGATTAACCCGCATTGGAAAATAAGCCCAACTGCCGTAAACGCTGCTGGCGTTGTTTAAGCAGATCGGGCAAGGGCGTTGCAAGCAACCCGGACAGTGCCTGCTCCAGCATGTCACTCATTAGTTCCGCCGCC
Source organism: uncultured Zetaproteobacteria bacterium (assembly GCA_964513335.1). Lineage (GTDB taxonomy): Bacteria > Pseudomonadota > Zetaproteobacteria > Mariprofundales > Mariprofundaceae > JAUZQZ01. The sequence goes on from CAZEMN010000123.1 coordinate 876, forward strand.
TTCTCTACGTCTCCATGCGCACCGCCCATAGGCTCGGGAATAATCCCGTCAATCAACTTTAAGTCTTTCAAGTCTTTAGCAGTTGGTTTCAGCGCCTCGGCAGCCTGCTCGGCATATTCCCGGTCATGCCACAAAATGGCAGCACAACCTTCCGGCGATATCACGGAATAAGTGGTAAACTCCTGCATATATAAACGGTCTCCCACACCAATGGCCAATGCGCCGCCGGATCCTCCCTCGCCAATCACCGTGCAGATGACCGGTACCCTGATAGCTGAAAGTTCCATCAAATTACGGGCAATTGCCTCACTTTGACCCCTCTCCTCCGCATCGACGCCAGGCCATGCGCCCGCCGTATCAATAAAGGTCATCACCGGCATTTCAAAACGCTCGGCCAACTGAAATAAACGAAGCGCTTTACGATACCCTTCCGGTCGGGCCATACCGAAATTCCGGCATATTTTCTCCTTGGTATCACGCCCCTTCTGGTGCCCGACAAGCATCACGGCATGTTCACGGAAACGGGCCATACCACCCACAATCGCACCATCGTCGCCAAAAGCGCGATCGCCATGCAACTCCTGAAAATCATCAAACATCAGGGGTACGTAATCGAGAAAATAAGGCCGATCAGGATGACGCGCCAATTGTGCCATTTGCCAGCGGTCCACCTTGGCATAAATCTGTTTGATGAGCTTGTCCCGCTTGATACGCAATTTCTCTACTTCCTCGGCAATATTAACGCCTGCATCTTCGCCCATGCTGGAAAGCTCTTCGATTTTTGAAGTCAGCTCGGCAATGGGCCGTTCAAAATCCAGATAACTACGCGGCATACTGTCTCCTTTCTTCCCGTCTTCCGCCTTGCTTTTCCTTGCGTGTTGGCTGCCAGGGACGACAAACAAGATGGACGCCATCCACGCCAAACCATGTTCGGAGCTTTTGTTTCACCTCACCATTCCAGCACAGCGACAATCCGGATGAAAGCTCTGCCTGACTTCCATCGGCAAGGCGAAGGTGAAAAGAAACTCTTGCATCGCCCGGATTTTCGTCCGCCAGCTTTCTAAAACGGGCAATGGCCGCCTCATCCCATGCCAGCGCACTGACAACAATGCGAATGCACGCAAGCTGCACGGCAAGCACCGACTCCAGTGGCTCAATGGCTTCAGCAATGAGCGACAACTCGTCACGCGAACGATCCACGCGCACAGCAGCCAGCAGCGCCTGCTCCCCGTCGAGGTATTCGACCGCCTCCTGATACAGATCCGAAAAACAAACCATCTCGGCGCTGGCATGCAAATCCTCCACCTGGACAAAAGCCATCGTGCCGCGAGCGCCACGATGTGTGCGTACGCTGCTCACACCGACGGGGATAACCACCCTGGCCCCATCCGAAAGTTGCTTCACATCCTCCAGATTGGTATTTGCCAGCCCTTCCACCCGGCCCAGATACTCCTCAAGCGGGTGCCCGGTCAGATAAAAGCCCAGTACTTCACGTTCATAATTAAGACACTCCCCCATGCCCCATGACGGCACGTCGGGAAACCCTCCTTTCAATCCTTGCGGTTCAGCCACTTCAAACAGTGCAGACTGATGCGCCTCCATATCGTGCCGCTTGCTTGCCGCACGCTCCATGGCCTCATTTAATCCTTCAAGCGCCGCACGGGTATGCGGAACCAAACCTTCAAAAGCCCCTGCCTTGATTAAGGCTTCGGCCATGCGTTTGTTAAATGCGCGTGAAGGCAAACGTGTGCATAAATCCTCGAAGGATGAGAATACTCCGCCATCGTCACGTACACGCACCAGTTCACGCACCGCCGCTTCTCCAACACCCTTCACCGCACCCAGTCCGAAACGAATAGACCGCTCTCCTTCCGGAACAAATTCCCAGTCGGATGTATTGACGTGAGGTGGAAGGATCGGGATTTGCATGCTCCGGCAATCCGTGATGAGGCTACAGACTTTGTCACTGTTGCCCATATCACAGGAAAGTGTGGCTGCCATGAATGCTTGCGGATCATGCGCCTTCAGCCAGGCGGTCTGGTAGGCAATCAGTGCATAGGCCGCCGAATGGGATTTATTAAAACCGTAACCGGCAAATTTCTCCATTAAATTAAAAATCTGCTCGGCACGCCCGGCAGGTATCTTCTTCTTTTCAGCGCCCTGCATAAAAATTTTCCGCTGCTTGGCCATTTCCTCGGGTTTTTTCTTGCCCATGGCGCGCCGCAACAGATCAGCCTGCCCCAGTGAGTATCCGGCCAGCACCTGTGCAATCTTCATCACCTGTTCCTGATATAGAATCACACCGTTGGTTTCCTGCAGGATGGGTTTCAGCTGAGGCACCAGATAAACAATTTCCTGTTCACCGTGCTTGCATTTGATATAAGTCTCCACCATGCCGGATTCCAGCGGACCGGGCCGGTAGAGCGCAACCAGCGCGATAATATCTTCAAAACAATCCGGTTTCAGCCGGGTGAGGAGATCGCGCATACCGGATGATTCCACCTGAAACACAGCACCGGTACGCGCTTCCTGCATCAACCTGAACGTGGCCGAATCATCCATCGGAATCGTACTAATATCGAAACCGGGATCCGCGCGGCGCTGGCGAATCAGGCGGCAGGCCAGATCAATGACGGTCAGTGTTTTCAGTCCAAGAAAGTCAAACTTGACCAGACCGACCTTTTCAACGCATTTCATGTCCCACTGCACGACCGCGCCTTCTTCCTTCGGATCCTTGTACAGCGGTGCGGTTTCCACCAGTGCATTACGGCCAATCACCACTCCGGCAGCATGTTTACCGGCATGCCGGTGCAAGCCTTCCAGCCGACTGGCAATGTCAAACAACTGCGCCACGGCATCATCATTGTCCAGCATGGCCTTTAACCGGGGTTCGGCTGCCAGCGCCTTGTCCAGCGTCATATTCAAATCATTGGGGATCAATTTGGCGATAGTGTTAACCTTACCCAGTTCCATGCCCAGAACACGCCCCACATCGCGTACAACGGCCTTGGCCTTCATCGAACCATAGGTGATGATTTGTGCCACCTGATCGGCACCATATTTTTCCGTCACATATCGAATCACCTCATCGCGCCGGTTCATGCAGAAATCAATATCAAAATCCGGCATCGAAACACGCTCGGGATTCAGAAACCGTTCAAACAGCAAGCCGTAACGAATCGGATCAAGATCGGTGATGCCCAGGCAATAGGCGGCAATGGAACCCGCACCCGAACCACGTCCTGGCCCGACCGGAATTTCATGATCCCTGGCCCACTGAATAAAATCCGCCACAATCAGAAAATAGCCGGGAAATCCCATCTGTTCGATGACGCTCAACTCAAAATCCAGCCGTTCCTCGTAAACCTTGCGATCCGCATCGGGTGAACCTGCAATGATGGCGTCCCAGCGCGCATTCAGCCCATCCTTTGCCTGCCGGGTTATGTATGCCTTCAGATCCATGCCGTCCGGTGGCTGGAAATCCGGCAACTGATACTGGCCAAACTGCATATCTACATTGCACCGGCTGGCAATGTGCAGGCTGTTTTCCAGCGCCTCCGGAACATCTTCGAACAATTCGCGCATTTCGTCGTATGATTTGAGATAATGTTCCGGCGTGTAGTGGTCACTGCTCTGGTCCGCCAGCATCCTCCCGCCCTTGAGCGCCAGCATCGCCTCGAAGGCATGGAAATCCTCACGCACAAGAAAATGGGCGTTGTTGGTAGCCACAAGTCCAATTCCGGTATCATGCGCCAGTCCGATCAATTGCCGGTTCAGGGGCTCCTGCCCCGTGACGCCATGCCGCTGGAGTTCGATAAAGAAATGATGGTTGGGGAAAATATCGACGTATTCCAGCGCAGTCTTCCGGGCAAGATCGGCATGACCATGCCTGAAATGCCGTTCGATTTCACCGTTCCAGCCCGAGGAAAGTGCAATAAGTCCCTCTGAAAATTGCCGTAACAGCGCTTTATCCACGCGTGGCTTATAGTAAAACCCCTCCAGATAACTGATGGAAACAAGCCGCATCAGGTTATGCCAGCCATGGTTATTGCGCGCCAGAAGCAATAGTTGAGCATACTGTGGTCCTCGCGGCCCCGCACTCACCTTCTGCCGGTGGTCATCGCAAAGGAACACCTCGCAACCCAGCACCGGTTTGATACCCCGGCGCATGGCCTCACTGTAGAACTCCACCGCACCAAACAGGTTACCGTGATCGGTCAGGGCAACAGCGGGCTGACGCAGTTCCGCAGCCTTGTCCAGCATCGCCGATACGGACATCGCACCCGACAACAGGGAAAAATCGGAGTGTGCATGAAGGTGGATGAAGGGGGCAAACTGCATACCCCAAGCCTAGCCCCCGTGCATCACAAAATCACCTTGAACTTCAACTATACAACACTGCTAAAATTGCCTGCAACTGATCTTCTGCAACATCCTTCAATTAAATTTCTCTTATTATCTGCGCGGATCACAATGACACCGGCAGGCAAATGCAATTCAAGCACGCACCCCGCTGCAACAACGACAAAAACAAGTTGTTGAGTTATTTGGTATGCTTTGTATTTTACAGCCATGGTATGCAAACCAAGAATCCATATTCTCAGGATAACTCAATAACTTACTTGCCTCTTAACAATCTTCAGCAAGAATGGTATATTCTACT
>CAZEMN010000124.1:0-5418 GCA_964513335.1 uncultured Zetaproteobacteria bacterium
GGATCGGCGTTTGCCGCGAGCAGATGAAACATCTTTTCAAAACCGTCGTTGCCACCGTAGTAAGGGTCGGGTACATCCGGCGGGATATTCGCATCCGATTCAAACTGGCGCATCATCAGTACAGTTTTCCTGCCTGCCCCCATAGCCAATAAATCTTCTTTGTTATTCGTGTCCATGGCCACAAACCAGTGCCAGTGGGAAATATCTGGTGGCGTAATCTGCATGGCCCGGTGCCTGTTCAGGTCAATACCATGTGCTTTAGCGGTAGCTGCTGATCGGATATCGGCACCACTTCCAACGTGCCAGTCACCCGTTCCTGCCGAAGCAAAGCAGAATTGATGATCCAGTCCACGGACAAGAGCGCGTTCACGTACAATGGCTTCAGCCAGCGGTGAACGGCAGATATTCCCCAGACAGACAAATAATATACGGGTGGGTCTAACCTTTTTGGGCATTTCGTTCTGCTTGTGAAGGGCTCAGATAGGCAGGGCTAGCAAAGCGGGAAAGGATATCCGGATTGGCCACTTTGCTTGCCTGCTGGCAGGTCAGAATCGCCAGAGCCTTACAACGCGGCAGTTCAAGGGGAAGCTGTTCCCAGCCGGGCAAATCCACCGTGGTTGGCGTTTGTGTGAGGTAGGTGTCCGCAGGTATGCAGCGAACCTCATCCCATGGCTGGCTTCGGTCTTCTTCCAGGGGCATGCCTTCCTGATAACGCCCAAGCCAGGCGCTACCGGCGCGCGCATCCTCAATAACCCACATGGGTTCACGAACACTGGATTGCCGAGCAGTAATGGCCAGTGACGAAAACCCCAGCATGGGCAGACGAAGGCCCGCATTGATACCGGTCATCGTCGCGGCAGCGACGCGCAGGCCTGTAAATGATCCCGGGCCGATGCCAATGCCGAGCAGTTGCACATCCTTCCAATTCAGTTCCGCTTCGGCCAGCAAGGTTTCCAGCATAGGAAGGATGGCTTGTGAGTGGGGTTTATTCGATTGACTGCTAACGTAAAACTGTCTGGCGTCCTGCCGGATAAGACAGGCGCAGGCAGGGCCAAAAGCCGCATCCAGCGACAGAATATTTTTCTCTTTCTTCATCCGATTTACTTCATCCAAATTGGCGCAGGAAAGCGGTGAATTCTTCTCCATATTCATGATGGTGCCGACCAAGCTCCACATTCGCCATGAGAAATCCGATCGGATTGCCTGCGTCGAAGCGTTTGCCCTCGATAATCACCCCATGGACAGGCTCTTCTTTGGCCAAACGAGCCACGGCATCGGTCAGTTGAATCTCTCCCTGCTTTCCCGGTTTTGTGTCTGCCAGCAACCCAAGCAGGCGCGGTGTGAAGATATAACGGCCAATGATAGCCAGATCGGAAGGGGCTTCTTCAGTCCGCGGTTTTTCCACCATATCCTGTAACCGGAGCAGGCCATCTTTTTCCTGACTGGCCTGAACGATGCCATAACGACTGACCAGATGGGCCGGAACCTGCATCAGACCAATCACGGAGTAGCCCGTTTGTTCATGTACGTGGCGCAGTTGCTGCATCGCAGGGGTTTCAGCGATAATTAATTCATCAGCCAATGCCACGCCGAAGGCTTCATTACCCACCCAATGGGTGGCGCAGGCCACGGCATGTCCCAGACCCAGAGCCTGCTTTTGGCGCACATAGACCACCTCGGCCATGCGCGCCACACGGGATACTTCTCGGTAAAGTTTATCTTTTCCAGCGGATTTCAGGTTCGCTTCCAATTCGGATGAGATATCGAAATGGTCTTCAATCGCACGCTTGCCACGGCCAGTGACCATGATGATTTCGTTCATGCCGGAAGCCAAAGCTTCTTCGACGCCGTACTGAATCAACGGTTTATCTACAATGGTGAGCATTTCCTTGGGGCTGGCTTTGGTGGCGGGGAGGAAGCGGGTACCAAGACCGGCCGTCGGAAAAATAATTTTTTTCAGTGGAGCATTCATGGGGAAAGCCTATCCGGTTTTCGCCAGACAAAAAAGAAGGCGGGCATTAGCCCGCCTGTGAAGAAATTTAGGGCTATTTTCTCTGGCTACAGGCGGCCATAGGAATGCAGGCCGGAGAGATACATATTCACGCCGATAAAGCAGAAGACAGTGACCAGAAATCCGGCTACGGTCCACCATGCCAGCGAGCGCCCCTGCCAGCCATGTGAAACACGTACATGTAAATACGCACCATATACAAGCCAGACAATCAGCGCCCATGTTTCTTTGGGATCCCACGACCAGTAGCCGCCCCATGCTTCGGCCGCCCATGCCGCCCCCAGGATGGTGGCCAGCGTGAAGGCCGGGAAGCCGATGGCGACGGCCTTGTAAGCCAGTTGATCCAGTTGATCCAGCGTAGGGAACACAGCGAGCAGTCGTGAGTTACCATTTTTTTTCTCAATACGTTCACGCATCAGATAGGCCATGCCTGCACCACAGGCGACAGCAAATGCGCCATAACCGACGAAGTTCATCGGCACATGAATCTTCATCCAATAGGATTGTAGTGCCGGAACCAGGGGTTTGATATCGGCATGCCCACGCGCGGAGAGCCAGATGCCGAAGAACACACCTGCGGAAACCAGTGGCATGACAAAGGCACCCATGGCTTTTGCCTGATAGCGCCGTTCAAGCGATAAATAGATAACAGTGGTAATGCAGAACAGGAGGATGAAGACTTCATACAGATTGGAAACAGGTGCATGCCCGATTTCCACATCCAGCATGTAGGACTCATACCAGCGCAGTAACAAGGCGGAGCCTCCGGCGTACACACCAATCCATGCACATGCTGTGGCCAGTTTCCCGACAATGGATGCTGGTGCAAACAAATAGGTGACGTACAACAACGCTGAAGCCAGAAGAACTATATTCATGGTCATAATGATGCTGCCGGAAAGCAAGTTGGATTGATCGGCATAGGAAATAAGCGCCTGATCCGGTTCCATGACAGACCAGAATGCGGCGAGCAGAATCATCATCAGCGCGCCATCCAGCCAGGATACAAGATTCGATGAGAATTTTGCCGTTGTGAGTGATGGCTTGGCCATGCCTACGGCCACGCCAGATGCCAACCCTGCCAACGCCCCTGTACCAAACCATGCAAAGGATGAAAGAGTCAGAAAGTACAATAAACCTTCATCGCCATATCCGGAAGGCCCATACATGGCATAAGCGGATATTCCCGTAATGGTACCCAGGTAGGTGCAGAAGCGAACAAAGCCAGGGAGTCCCCGGTTGATGGTCTCAAAATTGAAACGTGTTGCAGTAATTGCGGTCATGTCGCACTCCCTTCTGATGAACTGGAATCAAAACCCTGCTCTATTTTTGTTAAAAGTTCATGAAATTCCTGTTCGAAACCCAGTTTGTTCCGAAGGGTCATACCACCCAGGCTGATTTTAACATTGTTGCCCTTCTTTTCTTCCAGCACCAGCCATAGCTTGCGGTGTGGCATGTAAAACATAATGCACAGACCAATCACGAGAGCAGCACTGCCTACCCAGACAATATTCATGCCAGGGTCTTGAGCCAGTTCCAAGCCTGTGTAGTAAACCTGATCGTAATCCTCCAGAACAGGAATGAAAGGCCATGGCACTTGCGACAGGTTGCTCATGCCCTGAATCACGCGTGCCCCTATCTGTTGAAAATTCTTCGGGCGTTTATTGCCAAATACTTTATTCATGGCGGATTTAAAGGCTGTGAAATTGGCTGCCTGCGAATTATTTTCTTTTTGTTTTTTCAGCACATCAACAAAGCTGTTATATAGCTTCCAGTCCGTAGGTTGGCTGAAATCCAGCCCCAGAGAAAACGGCTCATAATCACGTTCTTCGCCGGTCAATGAAACCATCATCAAATTTCCCCGATTTTGCCCTTTCATCACAAACGGGCGCATAAAGGTTTTGACCTTTACCGGCTTCAGTCCGGGTCCGCGCAGAATGAACTCCACGGCAGGCCCCAGGTCCTTGAATTCCTTGGGTGCGCCAGGATTCGCCATATTTTCGATATTGAAGGGTCGAAAATTGGTGATTTCGAGACTGACACCTGTTTTCGGGTCTCGCCATGTTTCATACACCCTGGTTTTCACGGTTTCAACCTTGTCGGCGCCGAGGCGGAACAGCTTCAGTTGAATGTCCGAACCACCATCGCCAAAGCTGGCCTGATAGATGCGTACGCCTTTGTAGTACAAGGGTTCATTAACGATAATTTTCTTGTGGTCCACGACTGTCTTGCCGTTATCAATAATGGACAGGGTGCTGCGGAATTCCTTGGGCATACCTGTCGGATAGAAATCAATAAAGAAATCATCACAGCGAATATCAAATGGCATCTTCAGGTGGCCGGTTCCCGTACCCTTGACGAAGCTTATGGTATTATCCGTGCTGCCTTCGACTACGGTCATCGTACCACGGAAACCGTATTGTGCGCCGATCCAGCCGCCGACCAGAATAATAAGAATCGCGCCATGAACGAGGATATAGCCCCATTTGTTCCAGCGGCCTTTATCGGCGCGGATATAGGTTTTTCCACTATCCTCAGCAGTTTTCTGTTCCCAGTCGGAAAGGCAGGATTGAAGCGTCTCAATGACTTGCGTCAGCTCAACCCTGTTCAGTCTCCAATGCTTCAGATGGTGAAACCGTTGCAGGGATTTATCCGCGATGACGACCTTACGTTTGCGCATATCCTTGAGCATGCGAGGCGTATTTCGCCACAGGCACACGACAAGCGAGAGCATCAGGAAGCCCAGCAAGCCAATAAACCAGCTGGTATGGTACATGTCGAACAGGCCGAGTGACCGGAATACATTGTACCACAAGGGGCCGAATTGTTTGAGGTAATCGGTCTGTATCTGATTCTGCAACAGCACGGTTCCAATCACACTGGACAAGGCGAGCACTACCAGAAGCGCAATGGCCAGCGACATTGAACTTAAGCGATCAAAACAGGGTTTGAACCAGATGGGCATATTCATGGGGTGCGCATCCTAGAGGAGAGTGACGCGCAAAAAAACAATGATTCTTTTTAAGGCTAATTCATCGCAGGACATGGAAATGGTCTTTCTTCCAGAGCAGGAGCGTAGAAGGGGTGTTACTCTGCTTCTCACCAGAGATAACCCCGTCAATATGGCGATGCCAATGCATGCGCAGCCGCCAGTTCGGTGTTTGAATGTTGCCTCCCCTGCGGTTCAGGCTGCTTGAAAGAATCAGCCCTCCACTCAATGCTGCCAGTCGGCAGCAGGTGGTATCGGCATCGACACGCAGGGCAATACGTCCCTTAGCATAACAGGTGCGGGGCAGGCCGGGGCGGCCCGGCAGTACGAAGGTGGTATTTCCGGGCCATGCTTGCCGCATGGCCCGGCGCAGGGGCGGCGGCAGGTATCGAATATGGCGCATAGCTGTGCGTATGGA